>CAJBES010000201.1 GCA_903952145.1 uncultured Opitutaceae bacterium
ATCAGCCGGCTGCCGTAATCGAGCAACTGCACCTGCGGACCCTCGGCCGGGTTCCCCGCCACCCTCGCAAGCAATTCGATGAGTTCCAGACCGGCCGTCTGCCCCGGTGAAGCGGCACCGCTGAGTGCCCGGAGGCGTGCGACTGTGGCGATGGCCGACTGCCAGTGGCCGTTTTTCAGATGCGCTTGGGCCAGCAACAGCAGCGCCGGGCGGCGGTCATGCCCTTGTTCAGCCAGCCGCGTGATAAAATGTTCCAGCAGTTCCACTGCGCCGATCTCCGCCAGCGGCTGGGCCAGCGCCAGCATGCTGTGGGCGTTGGCGCCAAAACGGAGAAAATAATCGTCCAGCCCCGCTGCCTCGGGCGTGCGCCGGCCGGCCATCGCCCGTTGCACAATGCCGTAGGCATAGGGGGTTGGATCCATGGGGGTCTGCCTGCGGAGTTCGGCCAGCGCCCCCTCCATCTCGGGCAACTGCCCCGCCTCCCGGAAAGCCCGCGCCTGCAGCCGCAGAATCTGGCCGGTGGCACCGGCCTTGGTCCGCCAGTCCCCGAGGAAGCTGACCGCCTCGCCCGTCCGGCCCAAGGCGAGCAACGCCATCACCCGCTGTTCGTTGAAAAACGGGCCCGCGGGCTGGTGTGCCAGGATTTCCATCACCAGCGCCGCATTCTTATCCATGAGCAGGATCAGCATTTTCTGCTGCAGCAACCAGCTCCGCTCCTTGGCCGCGAGCGGAGCGCCGCCGCCGAGATAACGGTCCGCCGCCGCGAGCACCAAGCCGTAGTCCTCACCCTGCAAACAGAGTGCGAAGTAGGTGTTGAGATAGCGCCGCCCCGGATAATCGGCGGACACTTCCAGCCCCTCGGCGAGCAGTTTCAGAGCCAGCGGCCGGCGCTGCGAAAGCACATAGAATTCCGCCAGGGCCAGCCTCCCCCGCAGCGCCTGCGGCAGGCGCATCAGCCCGACCCGCAGCTTCATCTCCGCCTCGCTCCAACGCTGCTCCTTCAAACTGTCGATCCCCTCATCAATGTAGGCTTGCCCGCGTTTTTCCCGGATGGCATCGCGACGCAGTGGCCAGAACAAGGTGTCGGTGTAGGTGACGTAATTGTGGGGGCCGCGGTCGAGCCAGAGAAAAAGCGCCGTGGCGCCCCCCGCGTAGGCCACCGTGGCGAGACACAGACCGAGCACCAGCAAGCCGCGCAGGCTGAACACCAGCCCGCTGTCCTGGTAGCCTTTGGCATGCTCGTAAAATCCGAACAGGCCGAACCGCCACCGGGCCTGGATTACCTTGTCCGCCCCCCAGATGAACTTGATCCTCAGCAGGCCGATGTTCATGGCGCCTCAGGCGTTCACCCCGCTGACCGCCTCCGCGATGGTCAGGGGCTGCGCCTCGGTTTCGCCGCGCTCGCAGTTGAAGCGCATCGAGACGGTCTTGGACACGCCGCGCTCCTCCATGGTCACGCCGTAGATAGCTTGCGCGGCCGAGACGGTGCGCTTGTTGTGCGTGATGATGATGAACTGCGACTCGCTCACGAATTTTTTCAGCAGGTCCGTGAACCGGCCGATGTTTGATTCGTCGAGCGGCGCGTCGAGTTCGTCCAGCAGACAGAAGGGCGACGGCTTCACCATGTAGAGCGCGAAGAGCAGCGCGACGGCGGTGAGTGTCTTCTGGCCGCCTGATAGCAGCGTGATGCTCTTCAGTTTCGTGCCCGGCGGTTGCGCCACGATCTCGATGCCGCTCTCCAGGATGTCCTCGGCCGCGATCAACTCCAGTTCCGCCCGGCCGCCACCAAACAAGGTCTGGAAAGTGTAGGCAAAGTTCTTCTTGATCTGCTCGAACGTCACCTGGAACTGCTGCAACGACGTCTGGTTGATCTCATCGATGGCCTTCAAGAGCTCGGCCCTGGCGTTCGTCAGGTCGTCGCATTGGGTGCGGAGAAAATCATGACGCTGCTTGAGCTCAGCATATTCCTCGATCGCCACGAGGTTGACCGCGCCCATGCTGTTGAGCCGCGCCCGCAACGCGTCCGCCTCGGCCTTGATGGCGGTCCAGTCCGTCTGCTCCAGCGCGGCCAGATCCTCTGCGGTCGGTTCATCCTTGACGGCCAGTTTCCGCCGCCGGCGCTTCGGCGGGGCCTCCGCGTCCCGGGCGGCGGCGTCGGGCGACGGCGCTTCCGTGCGTCCCTTGGCCTCGTCCTCCTCCTCGTCGAGGTCGAGCAACTTCATGCCCGCGGGTTCATCGTCCGCATGCCAGAGCTGCTGCCGCCAGTCGATGGTGGCGATCTCGACCTGAAACTCGCGCGTCGCCTCCTCC
>CAJBES010000202.1 GCA_903952145.1 uncultured Opitutaceae bacterium
AAGATCCGCCGATGGCTGATCACATGCGTATTCCGTGGCCGGGTTACGCCGCGGGAGAGGGAACAAGATATTTAGCTCGATAGACGACGGCCAGCAGTGCACCGTCGGGCAGCACATGCACATCCCCCCACCACACCACGGGAAAGACGCCTTCCACGGTGTAGCGCAGCAGTTCCGGATCATCCAGCCGGGCGCGCTCGATGATCCACTCCGATCCGCCGCGAGGGAACCGGGCCAAGGGCACGCCCTGCAGTTCGGGAGGCAGTTCATCATGACGAAAATAATCAAAGCGCTGCTGCCCATAGGTCCCGATGTCGGTGCCAACCAGTCGTGGGAGCTTCAGCCCTTTTACGGGCTGCGCCCGCGGATTGACCCCCGCGTCTCCGGCGCGCAGACGCTCGCCATTTGGCAGCAGCAGACCGGCGACCGGTTCCACCGAACGACCGAGGCTCCAAGTGCCGCCGCCATCGGCCGAGATCCCGCGATTGGGTTGCCTGGGCGTGACACCATAACTGAGCGCACTGTCGGCCTGCACATGGAAAGTGACGGCGATGCGCCCATCGAGCAGGCGGTCGATCACTGGAAACTGATACTGGCCCCAGCGGTCCACGCCGGTTTCCTCAAGGAAGGGTGCCTCGGCGACGAGGATGGGATCGGAAAGTGAGAGGTGCATCGGCCGAACATGCTGACGCATCAGGCGGGACCGCAATCCTAACCCAAACGGAGCGGGGAAATATTGCCCGGCAGGATGAGCGCGGCTTACCCCGCGACCTGCGCCGCGAGGTCACGGCAGCCCTTGAGGTCGAGCTTGCCGGTGCCGAGCACGGGAATGGCCTCGACCCGGTAGATGCGCTTGGGCACCCAGAGTGCCGGCAGCCCGGCGGCGAGCAGTTTCTCCCGGAGCTGGTCGCTCGTGATGTCGCGGGTGGTCAGCAGGACGAGCGCCTCGCCCTTGACGATGTCGGGCACACCCATGACCACGACGCTGTAGCTCTCATGCTCTTCCCAGCCAAAAACCTCGGCAATCTTCTGCTCAATCGTGCCGTGGGGCACCATCTCGGCGCCGATCTTGGAGAAGCGCGAGACGCGGCCCTCGATGAAAAGGAAGCCCTCGTCGTCCAGGCGGCCAAGGTCGCCGGTGATGAACCAACCGTTGCGGAAGGCGGCCTGGGTCTTGTGCGGGTCGTCGAGGTAGCCGCTGAAGACGTTGGCGCCCTTGAACCACACGATGCCCTGATCCCCGGTGGGCACCTCTTCGCCGGACTCGGGATGCACGATGCGCACCGTCATGCCGGGCAGCAGGCGGCCCGTGGAACCGGTGCGCTTGCCCACCTGCGGCTCGGCCGTCGCGGTGGTGATCGGCGGATGCGGCTGGTTGATGTTGCTCGCCGGGGTCGTCTCGGTGAGCCCGTAACCCTGCAGGATCTCGATATTGAAGCGTTCGAGAAAATCCTTGTAGAGGTCGTCCGGCAGCTTCTCGGCCCCGGTCACGACGAGTTCCAGCGAGCGGAGCTCACTCGGCTGCGCCTTGCGGAGAATGGGCCGGATGAAGGTGGGCGCGCCCAGCAGCACGGTGGCCTTTTCATCGCGGATGGCCTCGATGATGCGGCGCGTGTCGAGGGGGCTCGGCACGGTGACGACGCGGCAGCCGCGGATGAGCACATACCAGAGCGTGACGGTGAAGCCCATGCTGTGGAAGAGCGGCAGGCAGCCCAGCATGGAAGCGGTATCGGGCAGGATGGAGAGCGAGGAAATCTGCGCGCAGTTGGCGAGGATGTTGCGGTGCGAGAGCGCCACGCCCTTGGGTTCACCGGAGCTGCCACTCGTGAAGAGCAGGCCCGCCTCGGCGCGGTCGCCGACCTTGGGCAGGCCGAGCAGGCTGGCATACCATTGGTTCGGCAGCACCCACGCCGCCAGCAGCCAGGGCAAAATCGCCTTTTTGCCGCCCATCTCGGCGAGCACGGCGCGCAGGTCGAGGGTGCGCTCGGGCCAGGGGAAATTGGGCACCTTTTGGCGGACGGCGTCGGCGGAAAGGACGGTCACCACCCCGGCGAGCTTCATGCTGGCCTCGAGCGCGGTGCGACCGGCGGTGAAATTGAGGTTCACGGGAATCTTGCCCGCACAGAGCACCGCGAGATTGGCGATGAAGGCGCCCATGCCCGCCGGCAGCACGATGCCGACGCGCTTTTCTGGGATGGTGCGGCGGAGGTGGCGCGAGAGCGCCGCCGCGGCGGCCACCAGCTGGCCGGCCCTGACCTCTCGGCGCTCCGCGGTGCGGTCAACAATGGCCAGTCTTCCCGGATGCCGCACGAGGGCGCGCACACACTCGCGGCCGAGATGCCGGCGCAGCACGGGACGCTCGTCAAAGGCTTCGGCCCCGAGGTCCAGCAGGACCTTGCGCGCATAGGCGGAATTGACCTGGTCCGGTGGCAGGGGTGCGCCGAACTGCACAAACACATGGGTCGGCATGAGCCGGGGGGATTTCCACAGGTAGGAGTTGCCCGCAAAGGAAAACACGGAGCCCCAGATGCCGTCGATGGCCGCGGGGATGACCGGCACCCCGGCCTTCCGCGCAATCACCTCAAACCCGCGCCGAATCGTCATGAGCTGGCCGATGCGAGAGATCTGTCCCTCGGGAAACACCACCACCACCTCGCCTGCCGCCACCGCCTTGATCGCGAGGCGAATCGCCTCGGTCGGCTTGTCCGCCGAGATGGCCAGCGCGCCACTCAGCCGGAAAACAAAGTCAAAAAACGCATTGGCCCGCAGGCTGTTGTGTCCGATGAAACGGATGGGGCGCGGGCAGGCCAGCTGGAGCAAGACCGGGTCCACATAGGAGAGATGGTTGGCAATGATGAGCACCCCGCCCTGGGCGGGGATATGCTCGCTGCCGCGCGTGCGCACCCGGTAAAGCGTCCGGGCGAGAGCTGTGGCGATGACTTCCCAAAACACGGGCAGGTAGGAACGCCGGGGGGTAAATGGAGGGAGCATGGGTTGGCGGGAAAAAAGCAGGGCAAGCGCCGGCCGCTTGCAAGATTTTCAATCTTATTTCGGCGGGGCCGGGTCGGGTGCCGCTTCATCGGCGATCAGATGCCGGAAACGATGATAGGAAAAACCCACCCAAAGCAGCACCAACCCGAGCACGACAAACGCCACGATGCGGTATAGGGTGGAATCGATGTCCACCAGGAAGACGCGCGGCACGCACGCCGCGAGTCCGAGCAGCCCGAGGAGACGATAGACACGCTCGCGGGCAAACAGGCCGAGTGCAAACACGACGATGGCCGCGCTGCCCCACAGCACCGTGGCATAGGGCGCGAGCAGGCCGCGTTGCGCTGCAAAAAACCAGAACAGCACCGCAAGTGCGCCCACACCGTGGCCCCAAAGCGCAAACCGCCGCCAGCCCGTCGCCGCCGCCATGGCACCGCGCCGCGCCAGGATGGGCAAGGCCAGGGCCACCATCGCGAGCACAACCACCGCGGCCAACACCGGCCAGGTTGCCGTCAGCAACCAGGCGGATTGATGCCGGAGCCCGGCAGCCAGCCACCACGCCCCGGCCGACAGCAGGACGGACGACGAGGGCAGCGCCGACCAGACCCCCAACCGCCACGCGAGCACAAACACCGCCAGCGCCTCCCCCGTCGTTGCGGCCAGCAGGGCCGGGCCGGTGAAATTCGAGCGCAAGGCCAGGAGGGTGATCCACGTCGCGAGGATTGCCTGCACCACGGCAATAATCCGGCGGTGGTTCAGGCCGGCGACCAGTTCCCGCCGGCGCACCGAGAGTTGTAATATCACCGGCAATGCCCAGGCCCCGGCGGCGGCAGCGAAGAGCCAGACATCGTCCGTCATGACCCGCAGCGGTCGATGCAACCACCAGCCGGAGACAAGGCCAAGGGTGCCGGCGCCAATCAATGGCCAGGCGCGGGCCCATGGGCTCAGCACCAGCAGGACGAGCGCCGCCCCGGCCGAAGCCGCCAGCGCCTCACCCCGGGCCAAACCCTTGAAAAACACGGTCTGCAGCACCAGCACCGCGACCAACGCCAGCCCCACCCGCAACTGCCGCCAGACTTGGGCCGCATCCACCGCCGGTCCCATCCGCGCCAACGCCACGCCGATCAACGCCACCCCGAGCAACAGCACGCTTTCATTGGCCCACAGCCACCACTCAGGGTGAAGGTGAACCTTGAACACCAGCATCTCCAGATGTGCGCCGGCCAACATCAAACCGGCGGCGACGGCCGGGCCGCGCCAGCCACCGCTTGGCCGACCGGCCACTGCCAGCAGGCCTGCCATGCCCATGAGCGCGGCGGGAGCCCAACCCGCGGGTGCAATCGCATCGCCGGCATAGCCCGCGACCAGGCCCAAAAGCGCACCGCCGAGCAGGCTGAAAATCCGCGGGGCGCCGAGCCACCGCTGGTCATAGCCGAGCAGGACGGCTGAAAGCGTCAGGTAAACCAGCGTGCCAAACGCCGGCAGCGGCGCACCGGTGGAGAGGTCCCGGGCCAGCAGCAGCAGGGACAGACCCCAGACCACCACCATCATGCCGCGCAATCCGCGAATGGCCGTGATCCGAGCCGCCGTGAGCAGCACGAAGGCCTGCACCAGCAGCACCAGCCAGCGCAGGTGGCCGTCGCATTCCGTGATGATGCCGAGCGCGAGCAGACCCGCGGCCTTGCACGCCGCGACCGGCACCAGCGACCCCGGCTGTGCGAGCCGCCACCAGCCCAGCGTGACGGCAACCATGATGCCGCCGCTCCAGAACCAGAACGCCGCCAACTCATCGGGCAGCACGCGTGCGGTCACCAGAAAGCCCGCGGCGACCGCCGCACTGGAGTTGAGATTCTGCACGATCCGGTCGTCCCGCGTCAGCGGCGGGCCGCCCCGCCACGCCCCGGGTCCGTCCCGCAGCAGAAAGAGGCCGAACGCCGCCAGCAGGGGCAGCCATAGCTCAAGGGGTGACGGCGCGGGGGCCACGCCACTCCAGACGGCAAAGCCGATCACCCCATACACGACATAGGTCAGCGGGAGCGCCACGAGCGAGGGGCTGCGCCAACCCGAAGTGAACTTCAGTCCCACGGCGGCGGCACCGAGCGCGAGGGCGGACCAGAGTGAAAACATTTCCAAACCGGAATAGCCGGCAAAAAAGGCCGTCACGTAGCCGAGCCCCACGGCCATGGTTGCAGTGGTCTCGGACCGGCGCCAGGCGGCGAACCCCAGAATAAAACCGGCAACCGACAGCTGTGCGACGGCAGCGGCCAGCGGCTCAGTCAGCACCTTGGTCGCCGGCACGGCATAGGCGGCGAACGCGGAAAAATACAGCAACGCAAGTCCCGCGCCGGCCACCACCGGACCGAAGCGCGGCACCCGGCGTTCCAGCCACAGGCCGGCGCAAAGCACGGCCAACGCGACGCCGATGAGCTCCGCGAGCTTCACCACCGGCGGAGTATTGCGGGAAACATAGAGGCCAAAAAAGACGACGCCAATCACCGCGAGCAGGGCGCCCACCCGGGTAGCCCACCAGGCGCCCAGCCGCGCCTCGGTATTGGCATCGCCCCGCGGTGGCCATAGCCCGAAACCCTCAAGCCAGACGCGCAAACCACCCGGTGCGTGCGGCGGTGGCACTACTGCGGGTGGTGCCGGCGGGATGAACAAAACCGGTGGCAGCAGCGGCGGTTCTGCGGCGGGACCCGGTGGTGTCGCCACGGCGGGCGCAGCCGGCGGCGGCAATGCGTTCGCCGGGACGGCCGCAAGCCGGGCGAGCTGGCGTTTGGTCTCGGCCAGCTCCTCCTCGATGCGACCAAGTTTGCGCTGCAACTGCTCCAAATCGTAGTCGTGGGGCATGGGGTGACGGTGGATTGGACTGCTGGGGCTTAGTTTTCGTTCGAAGATGACCGGTGCCAGTCGCGCAAATCACGGACGAGGGCGCCAAAGCCACCGGGAAAATCCCCTTCCAGCCGGCGGATGTCGTGGCGGTGGCGGCGCACCTCGCGGAGGGCGCATTCAATCTCATGGGGCAGCGTGGGCCGGTCGGTGCCGTAAACCCGCCATTTCAGCTCGGCGCGCGTATAGGGCGGACGACCTGTTTCCTGTCCCTGCAGCCAGGCCGCCTCCGTCACGCGTTCATCCCGGCCGCAGAGATACCAGGCCTCCACGGCGGGCACGGCCACCCCCACGCAGCGCAGGACGCGTTTGCGGCCGCGCGCCGGCGGCAATTTTTTCACGGTCTGGCGGTAAACCGCGCGCAACTGGCACAGCCGGCACTGCGGATGGAAATAATTCTCCGCCTCGTGGTCCGTCGTGTGCACCACGCTGTCGTCGGAATCCACGACCACCACGAGGCCGTCGGTGTTGGTGTTGAAATGGAGGTGGCGCAGCACGGGCGGCAAAACCTGCGCCACATTGGGCCAGCCGCGGGCGCGCAACGCCGGCTGCACCTGGGCAATCGGTCCGCCCAGCACGGCCTCGACGAGCACCTTCACGGCGATTTCATCCGCGGGCGATTCGCTGAGCAACGCGACCCTCATGGCTCGTCCGGCACGCCGCCCAAAATGCCGCTGAACCACATGTCGCCCAACGCGCCCTCCGCCAGCAATTCCTTCAGGTCCTTCCGGTCGGACAGCCGCTCGAAATACGCCGCGTTGCCCTGCTTCTGCGCGATCACCACCTCCTCCGGATGTTCCCTGAACAGGTCGAGCAGGTAGGGCGAATGCGTCGTTGCCACCACCTGCACGGGGGCCCGGGCCTCGCCAAGCTCGGCGGGATAACTGAGCCGGTAGAGCATGTCGCGCACCTCGCGCAAAATGCGCGGATGAATCCCGCGGTCGATCTCCTCGATGCACACCACCGTGGGCGGCGCCGGCTGCAAGGTCAGGGTGAGCAGGGCCAGCAGGTAAAGCGTGCCCTGCGAGAGATTTTCAGCCGTCACCGGCTGGGGCTGATCCTTGAGCCGCAGCGCCAGCTCGACGCGGCCGTCGGCCTGGTCAACCAGCACGATGGCGGAAAATTCGGGCGCGATGCGGGACAGCTCCGCCTGCAGGCGGCTGAAGGTCCCGGGGTGACGCGCCTGCAGCCCGGCCAGGACGGCGGCCAGGTTGCCCCCGTTGCCAGCGAGTTCCGCGGTGTCATCACGCGGCACCGGTAGTGGAATCGCCGCGTGGTCGAAACGAAAGGCGCGAATCCCGTCGATGCGCGCCTTCAGTTCCGACCAGCCGGGCGGGACGGGCGGGTCGAGCGCCAGCAGGTCGCAGACCGATTCGGAGATGCAGACCAGCCGGGCGGTGACCCCCTCGTTGGGCTTGGCGAAATGAAATGCCATCTCCGGCCCACCGGCCCGCCGGGCCTGCTTTTCGGGGTGATCGACCAGGGGCAGCCGGGCGAGCGTGCGCAAACGCAACAGCGCTTCCATGAGACTCGTCTTGCCGCTGCCGTTGGGGCCGATGACGAGATTGAACGGGAGCAGGGCGACGTGCGCGTTGCGCAGCGCCTTGAAATTCCGGAAAGCAACGGAGGCGATCACCTGCACAGCATGGGGCTCCGGCACCCTGACGACAAGCCATCCCGGCGGTCACCACCGCGACCGGCCTGATGCTTCGCCTTGACGTGTGGTGTCACCTCAGTTTCACGCCCCCGGGGACAAATTTCGCATCATCTCCGCCAGTCTGATGAACCGCAAAGAACGCACCGTTTATGCCACGCGCCAACGCCAAGATCCGTCCACCCGCCACCGTGGCCCGCATGCCCGCCACAGAGGGGGCCAATTTCGATTGGTCGGCCGCCCCGCCGGCCAGTTTTCCAAAGCTGCAGCCCAGTTCGGGAACCATCTCGCGGCGCATGCCCGTATGGATGCGGCACAAGCTGAAATCACGTGCCAACTCCCTCGCGACTGAAGGCGGGATATTGCGCCTCTATTCCCCAAGCCAGACCCCGTTCCTTTGCCCGGCAGCCACGCCGGTTGACTTTGGGTCACGGCCTTGAAAAAATGGCCGGGATGGAATCCTCCGATTCGGCCCGCTGCAGCCGGCGCAATTTCCTCAAAACGGCCGCCCTGTCCACCGCCGCCCTGGCGGTTGATGCCGCGTTCGCAAAACCCGGTGCAAGTATGATGCCTTCCAATCCCCCCGTCCTGCCGCGCCGGCCGTATGGCCGCACCGGCATCCAGCTTTCGATCATCGGCATGGGCGGGATTGTCGTGCAAAACGCCGCGCCGGCGCACGCCAACCGTCTGGTGGCCGAATTCGTGGAGCGGGGCGTGAACTATTTCGATGTGGCGCCTTCGTATGGCGACGCGGAGCAGAAGCTGGGCCCGGCACTGGAACCGCACCGCCAGAAAGTCTTTCTTGCGTGCAAGACCACCCAGCGCCACCGCGCCGGCGCCAGCGCGGAGCTGCAGCATTCACTCGCCACGCTGCGCACCGACTACTTCGACCTTTACCAACTCCATGCGGTGACCGATGTCGCCAAGGATATTGACGCGGTCTTTGCCCGGGGCGGGGCGATGGAGGCCTGCATCGAGGCAAAGAAATCAGGGCAGGTGCGTCACCTCGGGTTCTCGGCGCATTCGGTGGCGGCGGCCTTGGCGGCCATGGATCGCTACGAGTTCGATTCGATCCTGTTCCCGGTGAATTTTGCCACCTATCACACCGGCAATTTTGGGCCACAGATCATGGAGCGGGCCCAGGCCAAAGGTCTGGCGCGGCTGGCCCTGAAGGCCCTGGCGCGGCAGAAATGGCCCCCGGGCAACACCGAGCGGCAGAAATATCCAAAGTGCTGGTATCAACCGCTGACCGATGCGCATGAGGCGGAATTGGCCCTGCGCTTTACCTTGAGTCAGCCGGTCACCGCGGCGCTGCCGCCCGGCGACGAGTCCTTGTTCCGCCTCGCGCTCGGTCTGGCGGAGAAATTCAGGCCCCTGTCCGAGCCGGAGGCAAAGGAACTGCAAAGCCTGGCCGCCGGCCTCGACCCGGTCTTTCGCGCCACCTGACCAAGGGACCGATGGGCGGCATGGATGATCCCCGGACGGTCTGGGTGTGGGCGTACCGCGCCGGTGATTTCCATGACCGCGCGATTGCAGTCAATGCAGGGGGAGCAAGTGCCAGCCGGATTTCGTGTCGAGGCAGATCGCCTGCCCCAACAGGAGAACCCATCATTCCGTCTGCACCACCACGAGATCGTCGAAGTGCAGGCCGCAGTAGACCTGGTCGCCCTCGTGGAAGGCCTCGCTGATCGCGCTTTCGTTGGCCACCAGCGCATGGAACCGCGTGCCGTGCTCGGTGGCCAGCAGGAGCTGGTCGGTCGCCCCTTGGAAAATCTCCTCCTCGATGCGGACCTCGAAGACGTTTTCCGCCTCCGGGCGCTGCCGGGAGATATGGATCTTCTCCGGCCGGATGGAAATCAGCGCCTTGACCGCGGCCGGCGGCAATTCGAGCGCAGAAATGGTCAGTTCGAGCCCGGAGGCGACGCGGACGCGGGCGGTGAGACCGTTGCGTCCGGTCACCGTGACGCTGAGCAGGTTGGCTTGGCCGATGAAATCGGCGGCAAAGGGCGAGCGCGGCCGGTGGTAAATCTCCGCAGCGCCTCCCAACTGCTCGATCCTCCCGCGATTGATGACCGCAATGCGGTCACTCATCGTGAGGGCCTCCCCTTGGTCGTGTGTCACAAAGACAAAGGTGATCCCGAGGCGGCGTTGCAGCCGTTTCAGCTCGAGTTGCATCGTGTGGCGCAACTTGGCATCGAGGGCCGAGAGGGGCTCATCGAGCAGTAGCACCTTGGGCCGGCAGATGATCGCGCGGGCCAGGGCCACCCGTTGGCGCTGGCCACCCGAAAGCTGGTGCGGGTGGCGGTCGGCCACCTCGCCAAGCGACACGAGGTCGAGCGCATCACGGATGCGACCGGCCGCCTCCGCCGGCGGCACGCGCTGCATGCGCAAGCCGAAGCCGACGTTGTCGCGCACCGTGAGGTGAGGAAAGAGGGCGTAACTTTGGAACACCTGGTTGACGCTGCGGTGGTAAGGGGGGAGCGACGTGACGTCGCTCCCGTCCAGCAGTATGGACCCGGCATCCGGCGCCTCAAAGCCGGCCAGCAGGCGCAGCAGCGTGGTTTTGCCGCAACCGGAAGGTCCGAGCAGGGTGATGAATTCACCGGCGCGCACCGTGAGGCTCACATCGTCCACAGCAGTGAAGTCACCAAAGCGCTTGGTGACCCCGCAGAGCTCAATCATGGCGGAAGGGGCCGGTTTCATGCGGCCAGTCGCGCCCCGCGGCGCTGCAGCAACACATAGGTCAGCGCGAACATGAGCATGAACACCACCCCGAGCGCCGCACCGAACGGCCAATCGCGGGCCTGCATGAACTGGTTTTGGATCACATTGCCGATCATGGGCACTTTGGCCCCGCCCATCAAGTCGGTGATCGCAAACATGCCGATCGCCGGCACGAAGACCAGCAGGGTGCCGGCGGCGATGCCTGGCATCGTGAGTGGGATGATCACTGAGGAAAAGGCCCGCAGGGGGCCCGCCCCCAGATCGTAGGCGGCTTCGACCAGGGCATGGTCAAGTTTCTCGGCGCTGCCGTAGATGGGCAGGATCATGAAGGGCAGATAGGCGTAAACGAGGCCGATCACCACGGCGGTGGGCGTGTAGAGCAGGCTCAGCGGTGTGACGGTCAAGTGCAGCGACTGCAGGAGGCCGTTCAGCAGCCCTTCCTGCTTGAGGATCGTGATCCAAGCATAGGTGCGAATGAGAAAACTCGTCCAGAATGGCACCATGACCAGCAGGAGCAGCTGGTTGCGCCGTTGCTCGCCGGCCCGGGCGATATAGTAGGCCACCGGGTAGCCGAGCACCACGCAGAGGAGCGTGGTGAGCCCGGCATAACCGATGGAGCGGAGAAAAATCCGGAGGTAAACCGGATCCAGCACGCGCTGGTAGTTTTCCCACGTGAAGGTGAAGATGACACCGCCGACCTCGTCGCGCTCGCAGAAACTGTAGACGAAAAGGATGGCCGCCGGCACGACGACAAACAGCAGCAGCCAGAGAACCATGGGGGCCAGCAAGGCCCAGGCCCGCCACCCCGGGGGGCGGCGGTCCGGGCCCGACGGCACTGCGGCGCTGGCGTCGGCGCTCATGCGGGTGGCAGGCTGCGGCGGCGGGGAGCGCCGCCTCCGGTCCGCGGCGGGCCCGGCCGCCCCGCCCTGCCCGCGCCGCGTGGCACACCGTAGGATTGCTCCTTCACAGGGCGCTCTTGAGATCGGTGACGAGCTTGTCGATCACCGTGGCCGTCTTGCCGATGTCGCGAAAGGTTTCGAGCCGGCCCCCTTTGGGGTAGCTGGCGGGATTGGCCAGCTCTTCGGGCGTGAGCAGTTTGCGCGCCGCCAGGTTGGGATTGGTGTAGGGAAAGGCCGCGGAAATGAGGCGCGAGACCTCGGGGCGCAGGATGTAATTGATGAACGCGTGCGCCTCATCCCGGTTTTTCGCCTTGGCGGGGATGGCGAGCACATCGACGAACTGGTGCGCACCCTCGGCTGGGAGCACATACTGGAACTTGCGGTCCTGGGTCCAGAGGATGGCCGCCTCGCCGCTCCAGACGACGCCGATATCCACGTCGCCATTGAGCAGCGCGGTCTTGGGACTGTCGGAGTCGAAGACCTTCACGAGCTTGACCCACTCGGCGAGAAGCGGACGCACCTTGGCGAGGTTGGCGGGGGTGACGTCATTGGCGGCGAGACCCTGGGCATAGAGCGCCCAGGTGACCAGCTCCCGGCTGTCGTTGAGCACGACGAGGCGGTTTTGGAACTTCGGCTGGAAAATGTCGCGGTAGCCCCGGATGGGCTCATGCACCTTCCCGGTGTTGACCACGATGCCGACGGTGCCAGTCATGTAGGGCACGGTGTAGGCGCCGGCCGGATCATGCGGCAGCCGCATGAGCGCCGGGTCGATGTTTTTGAGATTGGGCAACTTGGCGGGATCGAGCGGTGCCAGCATCTGGCGGCGGATCATCACCTCGGCCGCGTAGTCGGAGGGCTGGACGAGGTCGTAGGCTCCGCCCCCGGCCACGAGCTTGGAAAGCAATTCCTCGTTCGAGGCGAAGGTCTCGAAGTTCACCTTGATGCCGGTTTCCGCGGTGAAACCGTCGAGGACGGCCTGCGGCACGTATTCGGACCAGCCGAACAGATTGACGACACCAGCGGCGGTCAAAGCCGAGGGCGCGAGGAGCACCGACAGCGCGAGGAGGCTGGATATGGGCAGTTTCATGGATGAGGTGGAAACAGTCAGCGATGGTTGAGTTTTCTCAGGTAAGCGGAAAAAAGGACGAAGGCCACGGTCGCAAGGATGAAGACGGCGGAAAGCGCATTCAGCATGGGATTAAGCCCAACGCGTGCCAAACCGAAGACCTGGATCGGCAGGGTCGTGGAAGCGGCGCTGCGGGTGAAGAACGTGACGATGAGTTCGTCCATCGAGAGGGTGAAGGCCATCAGCGCCCCGGCGACGATCGCCGGCCGCAGGCAGGGCAGGATGACGAACCAGAAGGATTGCAACGGGGTGGCCCCCAGATCCAGGGCCGCTTCCTCCAGCGCAGGGTCGAGGCCCTGCAGCCGCGCCTGCACGGCCACGAGCACAAACGGGAAACTGAAGGTCACATGCCCGATGATGACGGTCGTGAAGCCAAGGTTGAAGCCGATGGTGGCAAAAAGAATCAGCAGGCTGATGCCCATGAGAATCTCCGGCATCACCATCGGGATCGCCACCAGCGTCTGGATGCTGCGGGCCAGCCGGAAGCGGTAGCGGTGCAACAGCCAGGCGCCGACCGTGCCGAGAATGACGGCGAGCAGGGTGCTGATGCTCGCGATGATGAGGCTGTTTTTCGCCGCCCTGATGATCGGTCCGTTCTCCAGCAGCCGGACATACCAATCCAGCGTGAAACCCGCCCAGAGGATGTTCAGCCGCGACGCGTTGAACGAATAGACCACCAGAATGACGATCGGCAGATAGAGGAAGCCGAAAACCAGCGCCGTCCAGAAGCCAAGGGTCCGGTGCAGCAGGACAATCCCGGAAGGAAGCCGGGGGCGCGGAGCTTGGAACGGAAACGCGGTGGGCAAGGTGCACTTTTTCACCGCATCGCCCCCGGCAACGCAAGCGGTTTGACTGGGCACCTCATTTCCCGCCGCCGAGCAGCTTGTTGAGGAGCTCGCCCGCGCCGGATTTGTCGATCGCGAGATTGGTCAGGGCGCGGTTCAATTCGCCGGTGTCGGGCTGGCTGAGGGTGCCCCCGATGCGCAGCGGGAGATTGCACGCCGCGTAACCGAGTTCGTCGGGTTCCGCTTCCAGGGCCCCGAGAAATTTCAGCAGGTGCGCCGTGCGGCCGCGGGCGCGGAGTTTGAACTCCATCGCCAACGGACCGTCGAGCAGGGAGGTGCCGGGTTTCGCCCCGGCCTCGCCCACCCCGGTAAGGCGCAACTCGGGCGAGATGAGCGTGAAATTTTTCAACACGGCGGCCAGCGTGTCGTCCCGCACCACGATCACGCTGAGCTGGTCGTAAGGAATCGCCGACAGGGTTTTTGACAACTCGGACACCGCCTGCGCCCGGCTGGCGATGTCGCCGTATTCTTTCCTGCCGGTCATGGAGCCCAGCAGACTGCCCACGGCGGCGACGCCGGAGGCAATCCGGTTGGTGGTTTCGACCTTGCCTGCCACGCTGACCGGCAGGCCGTGGAACACCCCGCCCTTGCTCGTGAGCTGGAAATTGCCCCGGGTGGCCGCGGTGAGATTCGCCAGGGTTGCCGCGCGGCCGGTGAGCTGGCTGGTGATGTTGAAATTGCCGTCAACCGTGGCCGTCTGGCCGGGGTTCAGCGCCAGAAAAAGCGGCCTGGAATTGAAATTCCTGACGTCGAGGTCGGCGTTGATGGTGTAGGGCTGCGCAGACTGGGCGTCGAACAAAAGCCCGCCGGAAGCATTCGCCGAGGCACCCTCCCCCAGTCCGGCGCGGATACGCTCGAACTTCAGCGCCCCGCGCTCGATGAGCACGGTGCCCTGCACATCTCCAACCTCAAACTGGTCGTGGTAGTGCAGCTTTTTCAGGGCCACGGCGAGTTGGCCGCTGACGCCGTGCCAGAACGGTTGCGTTTCCTCCCGCCGGGGTTGGTCCGGCGCCGGCGTCGAGACCGGTGGACTGAGCAAGGCTGCGAGCAGCTGCACATCTTCAATGAAAATCTCCTGACTTGTCACGCGGGCATCGGCTTTCAGGCCCTCCGGCCGCACCTGCAGCGTGCCCGCCAGTCCAATATCAGAGCGGCGCGCCTTCGCCTGGTTTTCAAAGGCCAGGGGCATATTAAAGGTGATCTGTCCTGCACCGGCGACATCCGCCCGGAGTTCGGCCGTGATGATGGGCAGCACCTCACCGGTGGACACGGCGAGATCGTCGGCACGGAAGCTGGCCTGCAATTCCTGGCGCAGGCCAAGACTGCCGGTGAATGCCCCCTGCAATTGGCCGCGCGTAAGGTTCGTCGAATCCTGCGCAAATGGCTGTTGCAACAGGCCGGGCAGTGCTGCACGCCAGCGGCCGGTGGCCTTGGTCAACTGGTCCCGGCCGGCCAGCCGACCGGCCTTGGCGGACAGGCTCAGCCATGGCACACCGCCACTGCTCGCCCGCAGTTCGGCGAGGTCAACCTGCCAACCTTGGGGCGAGTAGTCCGCCGAAAAATCCAAGGCCAGATCGAGCTTCGCGAGCAGGGGCCGGCCCGCCTCGGCCAGCGCCAGGCCGTCGATCTGCAGGGGAGCTCCGGACCGCAGCGCCAGCCCGCCTCCGGCCGCCCCAGCCTTGAGTTCGCCGCGCACCGCTCCGCCGGAAAGGGTATAGGGTTGGACAAAGGGGGCCACCCAGCCAACGGGCACGCCCTGCAGGTTGATCACGAGCAAATCCGCAGCCGGGTTGGCGACTTTGAGTTCGCCGGTGCCGGGGTTGAACACAAAGGCCTGCAGCGACTGGACGGTCAGCACGGGCGCGGCGGAGCTCACGTTCACCTTGAGCTGGTCGATGCGCACGGCACCGTCATGGAGGGTGACATCAAATTCGCCAAAGAGGCTGAGCGCGCCGACCGCGGCCAGTTCCGGCCGGAAGCTGGCGAGCCGGTCGGCGGAAGATTGCAGACGGCCGGCGGCATGGATGGCCTTGAAACCCGTGTCCGTTTCGAACATGCCCGCGCCCACGGCCGCAAAGGTGGGCAGCGACTGCCCGAGGACAAACGGCGCGAGGTCGGTGTCGCGCACGTCAAGTTTCCAGACGCCGCCGAGTCGGGCGCTGTCGGCCGGGAAGCTGGCCTGCAAGTCCACAAGGCGCTTGCCGACGGACTGGACGTTGAATGTGTAATTTTCGCCACCGGCCACACGGGCTGCGACCGCCTCAGCGGTGAGGTGCACCGCCTGCGGCAAAGCCGAACCGCCGGCAATGGCGTCAACTTTGGCGGCGAGCCGCGTGAAAGTGCGCGCCGTATCCATCGTCGCCTCCACGCTGCCGCTGACCTCGAGTTTGTTGACGGGCGACTCCCTGCCCGCGAGGGCGATGTCGGCGGCGAAAACGAAGCGACCGTCGCGGCCGGCGGCAAGCCCGCCGCCATGCAGCGTGACCGCAGCCCGGGCGGGGGCCTGGCCCGGGGTTCCGGGCAGCACCAGTTCGCCTTCCAGTTCGACGCCGTCGAGCGCCAGATCCACGGGAAGCTTGAGTTGTTCAAAGACCCCGCGGAAAACCAACGCCACGGCGGTGGCAGCCGCCTCAGCGGCGGGACTGGCAGGAGCAACGGCGCCGGCGCCCGGAGCGGAATACTTGGTCAGGTCGAGCGTCCAACCTTTGGCGATCAGGCGGGAGACCGTCACGCGTTCATGCAGCGCCGCGTCGAGCACCGACAACTGCACCTCGGCCACCGGCAGGGTCAGCACGGCGCCGCCATAGCCGGCTGACAATGTCTCCACCCGCACGCGCTGCCATCCGGCTGCGAGGCGCCCAAGCGAAACCGTGGCGCCCGGTTGCGCCGTCAGCATCCGGCGGGCGGCCCAGGTTTGGAAGGCCGGAGTGAGGGCCACCCCGGCCACCGCCAGGAGCAGGACCGCCAGCAGGGCGACGCCGAACAGGAGGAGGCGGATGAACTTCTTCATGAACGCAGGGCAATGACACCGCAGGGCGGCGAGAGTTGCGGTAAGGCCAAATGAAACCGCGCAACAGGGCGTGCGGGGTTCAGCCCTGCAGCAAAGGATCGGCCTCCCCGACGGCCTTGCGCATCGCGGCGAGCGCGATGTTGTAATTAAAATAGGCGACGAGCTGGTTGAGCCGGGCCTCAGTGAGCGCAACCTGACTGGTCAGCACATCCAGCTGCGTCGCGGTGCCGGCGCCGTAGCGGACATTCGCGAGGCGGAGGGCCTCGTTCGCCTGTTCGACGACCTTGCCGGAAGCATCGACGAGTTCCCATGCCTCGGTGAGCGAGGAGTGAGCCCGGCGGACCTCGACATCGATCGCGAGGGTGGTCTCATCCACGGCAAGCTTGGTCTGCATGAGCTGGGATTTCGCCTGCGCCACCCGGCCGGCGGTGGCGCGGCCGTCAAAGATATCCCATTGGGCCTGCAGGCCGGCGGTCCAACCATCGCGACGGTCGCCCCAACCGTTCGACGGACCGCCGCGCACCCAGTCATAGCGTCCGAAAGCCGCCACCTGCGGCAGCGCGCCGGCGCGGGAAACGACGACCCGCTGCTCGCCGGCGCCTTCGAGTTTGGCGAGACGCTGCAGTTCGGGGCGGTTGGCCCGGGCGCGGGTGAGGGCATCGCGCATATCGTAGGCCTTCTGCTCAATCTCGGAAAGCGAGCCGACGAACTGGGGGGTCTTGGAGATATTGGCACCGCTGACATTGGTGAAGCCGATCACCTGCCGGAGCTCCTCGATGGCGATGCGCAGGAAATTGCGCGAGGTGATCAGGGCGGGCCGGCCGTTGGCGAGCGCGACCTCGGCGCGGAGCACCTCGAAGTTCGAGACGGCCCCGGCCTCGAAACGGTTGCGGGCGTCTTTGAGCTGCTCCTCGAGCAGCTTGACGTTCTCCTCCTGCACCCCGATGCGCTGTTGGGCCAGCAGCACGGCAAAGAAACGGGTGCGCACAAGCAGGAGCTGTTCATTGATGACGCCCTGGAGTTCGAGGGCGGCCGCCTCGCGGACCAGCGTGGATCCCTTCACCGAGGCCCGGACCCCACCGCCGGCGTAAACAACCTGGGTGGCCTGCACGGCGAAGCCCCAGTCGCGGTTCTGGGCGGGCATGGCGGAAGAGACCTCCTTGTCATTGCCGGAAAAGTCGCCGTTGGCACTGACGTTCGGAATCTGCCGGGAGCGTACCTCAAGGATCACGCCCTCCTGCTCCTTGATGCGCTCCTGTGCCTGGCGGATGGCATAGTTGTTATCGAGCGCAAAGGACAGGGCGTAGGCGAGGTTGAGCTCCTCCGGCACCTCATAGCTGGGGTCGGGCCGGCCGTCGCGCTGGAAGGGCGGTGGTTCCGCCATCAGGACGCAGACGGTGACCACGGGCAGGGCAAGAGCAAGAACCAGGGAGCGAAGGGACGTTTTCATGCGGGAGAGGGACTGTGGGTGGAAGCCGCGCCGGCGGGGGCGGGCTCTTTGGCATGGTCGCGGGCGATCAGCATGTAGACGGACGGCACGACGAACAGGGTGAACAAGGTGCCGACGGACATGCCGGTGGTGATGACGATGCCCATGCTGTAACGGCTGGCGGCGCCGGCGCCGCTGGCGAACACCAGAGGCATGACACCAAAGACCATCGCGGCGGTCGTCATGAGGATCGGACGCAGGCGCACCCCGGCGGCGTGCTGCACGGCCTCGCGTTTGCTATAACCCTCGCGCTGGAGCTGATTGGCGAACTGCACGATGAGGATGCCGTGCTTGGAAATCAGTCCGACCAGGGTGATGAAGCCGACCTCGGTGTAGATGTTGATCGAGGCGGCGCCAAGGAAGAGGAAGACGAGTGCGCCCACCAGCGTCATCGGCACGCTGCCGAGCAGGATGATGAACGGGTCGCGAAAGCTTTCGAACTGCGCGGCCAGCACGAGGAAGATGATGATCGCGCCAAAGACGAAGGCGAGGATCAGCGAGCTGCCCTCCTGCACATACTGGCGGGACTGGCCCCCGTAATCGATGGCGTAGCCCTGCGGCAGGATGCCCTTCGCCTCCTGGTTGAAGAAATCGAGCGCCTGGCCGAGCGAAACGCCCTGCCGGGGCACGGCGGAGATGGTGGCCGCACCGAGCTGCTGGAAGTGTTTGAGCGCCTGCGGCTGCACCGAGGGCTTCAGGGTGGCGAAGGTGGAGAGTGGCACGAGCGAGCCCCGGCCGGTGCTGACATAGTAGTTGCCGAGCTGCTCGGGGTTGAGCCGGCGGACGCGTTCGACCTGCGGGATGACCTTGTAGCTGTTGCCCTGGATGTTGAAGTAGTTGACGTAGCCGCCGCCGAGCAGCGAGCCGATGTCCGCGGCGACCTGCTGCATGTTGACGCCGAGGTCGGCCGCCTTGTTGCGGTCAATCTGGATGTCGACGCGCGGTTGGTCGAACTTCAGGTCGCTGTCGGCAAAGTAGAACAGGCCGCTCTTGACGGCGCGGAGCACGAGTTCGTCGGCCACTTGGGCGATGCGCTCGGGCTGGTCGGTCGAGAGCAGCACGAACTGCACGGGCGTGCCGCCGCCGCCGCCGGGGAGCGACGCAGGCAGGACCGCGAAGGTCTTCAGCCCGGCCACGGTGTTCAACTTGCCCGTTAGTTCAGGCAGTACCTGCGGGGCACCGCGCTGGCGCTGGTTCCAGGGTTTGAAAACCATGCCCGTAAAGGCCCCATTGCTGGCCGGGAAACCGACGGCCTGGAAGACGCCGGCCGTCTCGGGGAAACTCTGGATGATCTTGACATTTTCCGCGGCGAACATGCCGACCTGGTCGACGTTGGCGTTGGGCGCCCCGGTGGAAACCGTGATGATGAAGCCCTGGTCCTCGTCGGGCGCCAGTTCCTGCTTCGTCATCGACCAGAACGGCACGATGAGGATAAGCGCCACCACGGGGATGATGAGCATCACGGGCCAGGTATCCATCATACCGTGCAGGAACCGCTCATAGCGGGTGCGCAACTTGTCAAAGGTGACATCAAGGAAGTGGGCAAAGCCCTGCTTCTGCTCGTCATGCCTGAGGAGTTTCGCGCACATCATGGGCGAGAGCGTGAGCGCCACGATGCCGGAGATGATGACGGCGCCGACCAGCGTGAAGGCGAACTCCCGGAAGAGCGTGCCGGTGAGTCCCTCCTGGAAACCGATGGGCGCGTAGACGGCGGCGAGGGTGATCGTCATGGCGACGACGGGGCCGGCCAGTTCGCCGGCCCCCTTGAGGCTGGCCGCCAGCGGGGAAAGACCTTCCTCGATGTGGCGGTGGATGTTCTCCACGACGACGATGGCGTCGTCGACCACCAGGCCGATGGCGAGCACCATCGCGAGGAGGGTGAGCAGGTTGATGGTAAAGCCCATCACGAGCATGATGAAGCATGCGCCGACCAGCGACAGGGGCATGGCCACGAGCGGAATGATGACAGACCGTATCGAACCGAGGAAGAGGAAGATGACGACGATCACAATGGCCAGGGCCTCGCCGAGCGTCAGCACGACCTCGTCGATGGCGCTCTTGATGTAGGCGGTGGCGTCGTAGGGAATGATGATGTGCAGACCGGCGGGGAGCTGGGCCTCGATCTCAGGGACGACCTTGCGCACATCCTGGATGACGGTGAGAGCGTTGGCCGTGGGCAGCACGTTGATGGCCATGAATGTGGCGTTGTTGCCGCCAAAGTTCACGCTGCTGTCGTAGTTCTCCGCGCCGAGCACGACGTCGGCCACGTCCTGCACCCGGATTTGCACGCCGTTCTGCTCCTTGATCACCAGCCGCTTGAACTCTTCGGCCGTATGCAGGTCCGTGGCGGCGTTGAGATTGACGGAGATGAGCGACCCCTTGGTCGCGCCAACGGCGGCGAGTGAATTGTTGCGGGCGATGGCCGCACGCACCTCGTAGGGACTGAGGCCGTAGGCGGCCAGCCGGTCCGGTTTCAGCCAGATGCGCATCGCGAACGTGCGCCCGCCCATGATCTGCGCACTCTGCACCCCGTTGACCGCAGCCAGCTTGGGCTGGACGACACGGGTGAGGTAGTCGGTGATCTGGTTGGTCTCCATCTGGTCGCTGTAGAAGCTGATATACATCGACGCGGTGGACTGCGTCTGCTGCACATCGATCGTGGGATCGAACGCGTCGGCCGGAAGCTGATTGCGCACGCGGTTGACCTTGGAGGTGATCTGCGTGAGCGCGGCGTTCGGATCGTAGTTGAGCTTCAGATGGACCGTGATGGTGCTGACACTCGGCAGGCTGCTCGACTCCATGTAGTCGATGCCGTCGGCACTCGCGATCTGCTTTTCGAGTGGCGAGGTGATGAAGCCCTGGATGAGGTCGGCGCTCGCGCCGGTGTAGACGGTCGTGACCGTAACGATCGCACTGTTGCTGACCGGATACTGGCGCACGTTGAGCAGGTCGATCGACCGCCAGCCGACCAGCAGGATCAGCAGGTTGACCACCGTCGCCAGGACGGGGCGTTTGATGAAGAGGTCCGTAAACTTCATGGCGGCGGGCTCAGTGGTTCGCCGGAGACGGGGCCGGGTTGTTGGCGGGCGTAACCGCGTTGTTGATCGCGATGGCGGCGCCGTTGCGGAGTTTAAGCTGGCCGGAGGTGACGACCTCTTCGCCGGCCTTCACCCCCTTGAGGATGGCCACCTGGTCGCCGCGCGTGTCGCCCATCTGGACGAAGCGCTGACGCGCGACGAGCCCGCTGTTGCTGCCCTCAGCCGCCGGCTCGACGATGTAGACGGTGTTGCCGTAGGGATTGTAGACGATCGCCGTCTGCGGCAACGTGACGACGTTGTCGGTTTGCGGAAGCAGGATGTCGATCGTCCCGAACATGCCGGCGCGGAGTTTTTCGTCGGCATTGCGCACGGTGGCCTGCACCTGGATGTTGCGGTTCGCATCGTCGACCTTGGCATTAATCGCCGTGATCGCACCGGCAAAGATCACCCCGGGATAGGTGTCGACGGTCACATGGACCACCTGCCCGACGGTGAGGTCTGATACATCCTGCTGGGGCAGTGAAAAATTTGCATAGAGCGGGTCCATCACCTGCAACGGGACGATCGCCGTGCCGGCCCTGATGAATTGGCCGAGATTGACCTGGCGGATGCCGGTGCGCCCCGCGAACGGCGCACGGATGGTCTTCTTCGCAATCGTGGCGCGGATGGCAGCGACGTTGGCGGCGGTTTGCCGCGCCTGGGCCTCATTGGAATCGAGGTCGGCCTGCGAATTCGTGTCTTTTGTCCGCAGTTCCCGCGCCCGGTTCAGGTTGATGCGGGCGAGGTCGGCGCCGGCCTCGGCGCTGGCCAACTGGGCCTGCTCCGTGGAAACGTCGAGTTGCACCAGCAGGTCCCCTTTGTTCACCTGGGCGCCCGACTCGAAAGCGAGCTCGATCACGGTGCCATCAAGCTCGTTGGCGACGGTGATGCCTTCCGCGGCCGCAAAACTACCCACGGCTTGATAACGACGTTGCCAGCTCTCCTCCGCGGCTTTCAGCGAGGAGACAAAGGTCGGCGGCGGCTTCTGCATCGACATTTTGGCGATCATGGCGCGGACAGTAATGATCTTCCAGGCGGCGATTACGCCGATAACTAAGATCACACCGACGACCATCCAGATGGAACGCTTGGCTGTTAGGGTCATGATAGAACAGTTTTTTAGTGAATGAGCTTGGGAGAAAAGGATCAGGCGCGTGGAGAACCAATCAGGTGGCGGCGGCAGGATCAGACCTCAGGGCAGCGCACTGCTGCTGCACTTTGGCCAGGAGTCGCACCAGAACTTTCCGCTCCGCCTCGGAAAGTGCACTCATGATGGCAGAGTGAATCCTGAAATGGCCGGGAAGAAAACCGTGCAGAAATTCCTCGGCCTTGGCGGTCAGACGCACGGACATCATGCGCCGGTCAACCGGATCCGGTTCGCGCTTTACAAACCCATCGCGTTCAAGGGTGTCGATGAGACCGGTCATCGTGGCACGCGTAACCCCGCAATTGTCCGCCAATTCGGCCGGAGTGTGCGGACTGCACGCGCAGGTGACGGTCCCGGCAGGGGCGGCGGCTTTGATCTGGTCACCGTGCCACAGCAGCATAAGCACCATGAAACGGCCCGGGGAAATGCCGTGGTCGCCCATGTTGCGTGAACTTACCGCGTAAGCCTCATCACTGGTTCTAAGCAGATGTAACAGCGCCTCGGCCGCCGAGGGGTCGAGATCGGGAAATTCCCGGGCAGCCTCCAAGAGGCACTCGTAGCGCGGCAGGTCTTTGAGGAGCAGTAATGGCATCGAATGATCAGATATGAAAACTATCAGGAAGCTGATAGTTAGGAAGCTAACTATTATTGCAAGCCCGGTTTGCGCTTTGGATACCTCCCCTGCCCTTGTGCATGGAAAAGCGGTCGTTCACGTCTTCAGCTCCTACCGGCGGGCGATACGGTTTAGAGGGACCGCGCTGCGGCTACGACCGCAGCAGCCGTCACTCCCAGTTCCTGATAAATCTGCGGAGCCGGTGCGCTAAGACCAAAGCGGTCGATGCCGACGACCTTGCCATCGAGACCGACATATTTGGACCAGAGGCCGGTCACCCCCGCCTCAACGGCCACACGCTTGCGGCAGGATGAAGGCAGGACGCTCTCGCGATACTCGACTGACTGCCGGTCAAAGCGGAAGAAAGACGGCATCGAAACGACCCGTGTGCCGGCGCCGAGTTCCCTGGCCGCGGCCATGGCGAGTTGCAGTTCACTACCACAGGAAAGGATGAGGTGGGTGAGCGGCGCAGTTTCCGGCCAGGCGACATAACCGCCCTTGAGCACCCCGGTCCGGCGGGTCTGGACGGGAATGTCATTGAGCATCGGCAGGGCCTGCCGGCTGAGGGCCAGCAAAGTCGGACCGTCGGTGCGCGCCAAAGCCGCGGCGAAAGCCCCGGCAGTCTCCTCCGGATCCGCGGGGCGGATGACGTCGAGATTGGGGATTACGCGGAGGCCGGTAACCGTTTCTACCGGCTGGTGGGTCGGGCCGTCCTCTCCCACGCCGATGGAGTCATGTGTGTAGACGTAGACGACCGGGAGTTTCGCGAGGGCCGCGATGCGCATGGCGGGTCGGGAGTAGTCGGCGAAGACCAGGAAGGTCGCGACCGAGGGCCGGAACAGCCCGTCGTAGGCGATGCCGTTGGCGATGGCCGCCATGCCGTGCTCGCGGATGCCAAAGCGGATGTTGCGACCGGCGCGGTGGCCCGCATCAAAATCCTGGTCGGCTGCGATGTAGTTAAGGGTCGAGCCATAGAGATCGGCGCTGCCGCCAATGAGAAGCGGCATCTCGGCGGCCACGGTTTGAAGCACATCACGTCCGACGGCGCGGGTGGCAAGTTTGGCGTCAGCCGGGAAGGGTGGAATTTTCTCCAACAGTTGGGCGGCACCGGATGGTTTCCCGGCGGAGTCTAGGAGCGCAGCCTTTTCCGGGTTGGCCTCCCGCCAAGCCTTGTAGGTTTTGTGCCACTTGTTGCAGGCGCGCACGAGCCGGGCCTTATGGCTGGCGAAGTAGGCCCGCACTTCGTCGCTTACATAAAAATGCTGGTCGGCCGGCAGACCCAAGCCGGCGCGGGCGCCGGCGGAAAACTTTGCCCCACCCTCGCCGTGACCCTTGGCGGTGCCGGCAACCTCAGGGATGCCGCGTGCAATCTGCGTCTTGGCAATGATCAGCTGCGGTTTGCCGCTCCCGGCCTTCTTCGCCTTGTTGAAAGATCTCAAAAACAGCGGCATGTCATGGCCGTCTACGGTTTGCACGTCCCAGCCGATGGCCTTGAAACGTGCGACGGTGTTTTCGCTCTGCGTCCTGTCCGCCATGGCATCAAGTGTCACATCGTTCGAGTCATAGATGAGGATGAGGTTGTTGAGTTTCTGGTGGCCGGCGAAAGCCACAGCCTCCATCGCCACGCCCTCCTGCATGCAGCCGTCACCTGCCAGGCAGACAACGTGGTAATTGAAAACCTCATGTTCCGGCGTGTTGAAACGCGCGGCGGCCATCTGGCCGGCGACCGCCATGCCGACCGCGTTGGCAATGCCCTGCCCCAGCGGGCCGGTCGTGCTCTCGACTCCCGGGGTTTCGCCAAACTCGGGATGCCCGGGCGTGATGCTATGCAGCACGCGAAACTTCTGCACGTCCTCCCGTGCCACCGCATAGCCGCTGAGATGCAGCCAGCCGTAAAGAAACATGCTGCCATGCCCAGCCGAGAGAATGAAGCGGTCGCGATTGAGCCAGCGCGGACGCTCGGGATTGTGCACCAGTGCGTGGCCGAAGAGCACCGCGCCGATCTCGGCCGCGCCGAGGGGCAGTCCGAGATGGCCCGAGGAGCAGGCATGAATCGCATCGATGGCCAGGCCGCGGGCTTGGTTCGCCGCTTGGGCGAGGAGGAGAGTTTGAAGTTTCATGAAATAAACTCAAAAGACCTAGGCTGGCCGCTGGTGCCGTGGAAGCAGATTCTGCCAATAAAAAAGCGGGCCCGCTGGGGCCCGCCGGGAAAAGGAAACCGGAGCGCTTGCTCAGCTGGCGGGCGCACTCTTGCGCTCGAAACGCTTGACCTTGATCGCCATGGCGGCCTTGCCCTTGCGGTCGCGCAAGTAGTAGAGGCGGGCCTTCATCGGCTCGGACTCGCGCTCGATCTCGATTTTCTCGATCATCGGCGAGTTCACCGGGAACACGCGCTCGACGCCCTCACCGTAGCTGATGCGGCGGACCGTGAACGTCTCGTGGATGCCATGACCCTTGCGGGCAATGACGATGCCGGAGAAAATCTGGATGCGCTCCTTGTCGGCCTCGCGGACCTTGGTGTGCACTCTGACGCCGTCGCCAACGCGAAACGCCGGGGTGTCTGTCTTAACCTGCGCGGAGGTGATTTCTTTGATAATCGGGTTCATGACTGTGGCTTTATTTGAGTAAATCTGGGCGGACCTGACGGGTTTTTTCCACCTGTCGCGCGTGTCGCCACTTCTCGATCTCGTCATGATTTCCGGAAAGCAGGACCTCCGGAATGGACATGCCCCGGAATTCGGCGGGACGCGTGTATTGAGGAAAGTCGAGCAACTTGCTGTTGAAACTTTCGTGCGTCAATGACTTTTCCTCCCCGAGCACGCCAGGGATAAAACGGGCCAGTGCATCGATCAAAACCGCGGCCGCCAAGCTGCCGTTGGTCAGGACGTAATCACCGATGCTGATCTCCATGTCGATGATGTGGTCCCGGATGCGCTGGTCGATGCCCTCGTAATGGCCGCTCAGCAGGATGAGATGCGACTGTCGCGACAGTCCCTCCGCCAGCGCCGGCGACAGGGGGACTCCGTCCGGAGTGAGGTAGATGCGACGGCAGCCGGGCGACTGCAGTTGCTCCATCGCGGCGAATACCGGCTCGGGTTTCATCACCATCCCCGCCCCGCCGCCAAAGGGCCGATCGTCAGCCGTGCGGTGCTTGTCCGTCGTCCAGCCGCGGAGATCATGGACCTTCACCGTCAGCCGGCCGGCCTCGATACCCTTGCCGAGAATGCTCTCGGTCAGGAACCCGTCCAGCATGCGCGGAAACAGCGTAAGGACATCGATGTGCATGGTTTGTGAGGATGGGTGGAAATGAAAAATCGCCCGGGCCGGGAAAGGCGGGGGCGATTGAGCGAAGAAAAGCGGAGGACGGAATCAGGCCGTCGTCGCGGAGGTCGTGGCGGCCGGTGCGGCAGCGGCGCGGCGGGCCCGCTTGATCATTGCATGGAGCGTATCGGTCGGCTTGGCTCCCTTGCTCAACCAGTAGTCCACACGGGCGAGATCGACCTTGAAGCCCTTGTCTTTCGCCCGCGGATCGTAAGTGCCGATCGACTCGACCGGATCGCCATCGCGGCGCGAACGGGCTTCGGCAACAACCACACGGTAATGCGGCTGGTGGATGGCACCAACGCGGGTAAGACGGATTTTAAGAGCCATGGGCGGTGTTTTTCAGAGCGTTACTTGTTTGGAAAAGCCGTGCAGGAGACCGCCCGATAAATGGCTTGTCAAGCCCCGAGTCCCCCCGCTCCTTCAAACCCTTTATGAAAGCCGGAATCGTCGGTCTCCCCAATGTGGGCAAGTCCACGCTCTTCAATGCCCTCACCCGCTCCCGCAAGGCGGAGGCCGCCAATTACCCGTTTTGCACCATCGACCCGAATGTAGGCGTGGTGACAGTGCCCGATGAACGCGCTTATGTGCTGCAAAAGATCGCCAAGACCAATGTCGTCATCCCGGCGGTCATTGAGTTCGTGGATATCGCCGGCCTCGTCGCCGGCGCCAGCCGGGGCGAGGGCTTGGGCAACCAGTTTCTGGCCAGCATCCGCGAAGTGGACGCCATCGTGCAAGTTGTCCGCTGCTTTGAGGATGCCGATGTGATCCACCCCATGGGGGGCGTCGACCCGGTGCGCGACATCGAAGTCATCACCACCGAGTTGGTGCTCGCCGACTTGGAAGCGGTGGCCAAGCGGCTCGAAAAAAACCAGAAAAAGGCCAAATCGGGCGACAAGGAAGCCTTCACCGAGATGGCGCTGCTCGAGAAACTTTCGCCCCACCTCAACGCTGGCAGACCTGCCAATACCTTCCCGGCCACACCCGAGGAAGTCGCGCTGATGAAGTTCTTCCAGCTCCTCACCGCCAAGCCCGTGCTCTTCGCCTGCAACGTCGCCGAGGGCGACCTCGCCAACGTCGAGGAAAACAAATTCGTCCAGCAGGTGGCCGGTTACGTGCGGACCCACCACGATGCCGCCTACGTGCCGATCAGCGCCCGCATCGAGGCCGAACTCATCGATCTCACCCCGGAGGAGGCGAAGGAATTTCTGCAGGACCTCGGCGTGGCCGACTCCGGTGTCTCCAGCCTTATCCACGCCAGCTACCAACTGCTCGGCCTCCAGACCTTTTTTACTGCCAGCGAGAAGGAAGTCCGCGCCTGGACCATCAAGAAAGGTTGGAAAGCACCGCAGGCCGCCGGCATCATCCACACCGATTTCGAAAGGGGCTTCATCAAGGCCGAGATCGTGTCCTATGCGGAACTCGTGCGCCTCGGCAGCGTGGCGGCCACCCGCGAGGCCGGAAAATACCGGCTCGAAGGCAGGGATTACGTGTTTCAGGACGGCGACGTCGCGTTGTTCAGGTTTAGCAGCTAGTTAAACGACCACAGCCGCTTTCGGCACTATCTTGCAGGGGGGCCTGCCTTGCGCTTCAGGGCCGACGGTGGTGCGGGTCGTGCTGATGGCTGCCTGAATCGCACCTCTGCTGAGATGGGGAAGCTCCTGCGTAACTCACACCGCCCTGAGGAAATCGCCCCCAAAGCCCTTGGAAATGAACCTTACGTCCTTGGGCTTGCTGCGAAAAAACGGGCACCCAGCATCGCCCCGTGGCAAGGCTTCCATTTTCGTTCAATGCCATCGGGTTGTTCAGCCTGATCGCCCTGTGTCCAACGGTTTCGGCCACACCGCGGCACGAAACTTACATTGCCGGCCATTATGTGGCCGCCTCGCCTCAACCCGATTTGCGCCCGGCCGCGGAGGTCGCGCGGCTCGCCTGCCAGCTCGCTACCGCCCACCCCGGGGCTTTTGTCGTTCGGGGAGAGGGCAAATCCATGCAACCGCTCTACCCCAACGGCACTTTGCTCGTCATCCAGCCCCGGCCCTTTGAGACGCTGGCGCGCGGTATGACCGTGGTGTTCCGCGACGACGCCAATCGTTTCATCGCCCACGTGCTCGTCGCCCGGACTGGGGACGGCTGGCGCACCGCCGGCCTCAACAACCGCCGCGACGACTACATCTGCGTGAAGGCCGACAATATCGCCGGAGTGGTCATCGCGGCTTACACCGAGATCAAAGACCGGTCTTTGGCCATGAACTAGCCCGGGGCTATTTGCCGGCACTTTTCATAGCCAGCACGGAGAATTATCGCCTTTGTCTGCTGCCGGTCGAAGTCGTTTCCTTCCCTGAACTGTCAGTGCGTCTGGCCGCCCTTGGCCTGGATGTCCCGCTGCGTCCCCAGCGACACTGCCACCGTTTTTTCGATGGCGTCGATCATCACGCTCAATACGAGGCTGGGCTGTCCGTCGCGCGCCTGCTCCGGCAGGAAGGGCACGTGCACAAAACCACCCCGCACCTGGGGCCGGGTGCGCAACGCATGCATCAGACCGTAGAAAACGTGATTGCACACGAAAGTGCCCGCCGTCTGCGAAACCGCCGCCGGGATGCCGCGCTTCCGCAACGCGGCCACCACGGCCTTGATCGGGAGGGTGGACCAGTAAGCCGCCGGCCCGTTCTTCACGATCCGGACGTCCACCGGCTGCCGGCCGGCGTTGTCGGGGATCTGCGCGTCGTCAACATTGATGGCGATGCGCTCCGGTGTAATCTCCGCCCGGCCGCCCGCTTGGCCGACGCAAACCACCAGGGCCGGATCCAGCGCCAGCAGGTGTTTTTTCAAAGCGGCGACCGCCGCATCGAACCGGCACGGCAGCACCATCCCGGCAATCTCGTGCCCGCCGATGCGCCGGCCGTGCATGTGTCGGGCGATATCCGCCGATGGATTTACGGTGGCCCCGCCAAACGGTTCAAATCCGGTCACGAGGACTTTACGGGCTGCTTTCTTCACGGTTCAAAAACGATAGACGCACAAATACATCACGACGACATTGAAAATCCAGATGGCCGCCGCCATGGGGAGTTGCGTCTTGATGACCGCGTTCCGGTCTTCGAGTTCGAGCAGGAGCGCCGGCACCAAATTGAAATTGGCCGCCATCGGCGTGACGAGTGTGCCGCAGTAACCCGACAGCATGCCCAGGGCCCCCATGATGGCCGGATTGCCCCCTTGGGCTGTGACGATGAAGGGCAGGCCGATACCCAAGGTGACCACCGGGAACGCGGCAAAGGCATTGCCCATGATCATCGTGAACAGGGCCATACCGCCGCAGTAAGCCACCACTGCCACCAGCGGCAATTCCACAGGCAGGCCGGCTGCGACCAATCGCGCCACCACCTCACCCACTCCCGCCCTGCCGAAAATGCCACCGAGGGCCGCAAGCATCTGGGGCAGCAGGAGCGTCCAACCCAGCACCTGCAGCAGCCGCCCGCCCTCCTGTAACGGCACGCGGGCCGGTGCCCGGGTGATCCGCAACGCCAGCGCCAGCCCCGCCAGCACCGCCAACCCGAGCGATACCTGCGTCACTTGGGCCGGCGCCACGAGCATGACGGTCCCGCAACGCACCTTGTCCAATGTGAACCCGCCCACGAGCACGATGGCCGGGATCAGCACTGCCGGCGCCAACAGGCGGTTGCCGATGCGCTCCCCCGCCGCGGACCGCGCGGCGGTATCGGGCTTGGCGGCGAACGGCGCCGACACTTGATGCATCGCCGCAAGGAGCACCAGCAGCACAACGATGTAGCCTACCGCCACCGGTGGCAGAACCTTGCCCGCGGCAAAAACCACCGCCAGCAACCCCCAGAATATGGCCGAGCCCCAGCGGCGCGGATGCGCGGCATCCCGCGCCACCTGGAGGGCGGTAAGCGCCAGGAAAAAACCGGCGATGACGAAAAAATACTCCAGTCGCAGCAGCGTCATGGGGGCCCCTTCCGGGCCGGTGCGCCGCCGGCGGCCAGCTTGCGGTCCAACGCGCGGTAACGCCACCAACCCACGCCCAGCACCCACAGAGCAGTCGGCAACCCCCACCAAGCAAGATGCATGAGCTTAACCTCCACCCCGACCGAGTCGAAAAATCCCTTCATCAGCAGCACCGGCCCTACGGCCACAAGAATGTCATCGGCAAAAAAATTTCCCGTGTTTTCGGCCGCCGCAGCCTGAGCACGGATGGCGGCGGTCGCCGCTGCACTCAGTTCGCCGTGCTGGGCCTGTGCGGCTCCTTCCGCCATCGGCGCGATCAACGGCCGCACCATCGAGGCGTGCCCGCCCACATTCAGCCCCAGCATACTCGTCCCCTCGCGTATCGCCTGGTAGAGCAATAGCACCCGGCCTGCCGTCGCGGCCCCGGCCTGTTTGATGAGCACCGCGGCGCGCTCCTGCAGCCCGTGCTTCTCCAGCAGGCCGATGACCGGCATCATCAGAATGACAGGCAGGGTCATGAACCGGTTGTCGATGAAGAATTCCCCGAGCATCCTCATGATCGCTTCGAACGAAAAGCCCGCGATCAGCCCCGTCACCACTCCGGCAGCCAGCACTGAAAGCAGGGTGTTGAGCCGCAGGGCGAAGCCCAGCGCGACCAGCAGGATGCCGGTGAGCTTGATCATGCCATGGGCGCCTGAATCCGGATCCCCTCCGCCGCCAGCTCCCGGCGCAGCCGGTGCGCCAAAGCGACCGCATGCGCGCCGTCACCATGAAGACAGACGGTTTCCGCCGCGATTGGCACCTCGGTGCCGTCCGTTGCCCGCACGCAGCCGGTTTTGATCATGCGCACCAGTTGGGCGACCATGGCCGTTTCGTCAGCAATCAGTGCATCGGGCCGGCTCCGCGGAGTCAGTGAGCCGTCCCGCTGGTAGGTGCGGTCGGCAAAAATCTCCGGCACAACGCGAAGATCAGACTGAGCCCGCGCCACCCGCTCAAGCTCGCTGCCGGCCAGGACAAAGAAACGCAGCCGCTCCCCGGCTGCCTTGACCGCATCGGTGACTGCCCCGGCCAGCTCGCGGTCCCGCGCAGCCATGTTATAGAGCGCACCGTGAAGTTTCACGTGGCTTAAGCACAATCCCGCATTTACGGCCACTGCCTGCAAAGCTCCGATCTGCTCCAGGACCAACGCGGCCGCGGCCCGGGGTGTGATGCAGATTTCCCTGCGCCCAAAGTTCTCCCGGTCGGCAAAGCCGGGATGCGCCCCGATGGCCACCCCGTGCCGTTTTGCCAGCGCCACGGTCGCCGCCATCGTCGCGGCGTTGCCCGCATGCTGGCCGCACGCGATGTTGGCCGACGTGATCAGCGGCATCAGTGCGGCGTCATGCCCCGCGCCCTCGCCAAGATCGCAATTGATATCGATGGATTTCATCGGTGCTTCTGCGCCAGTCCCTGGCGCAAAATTGCCAGGGCGTGCTCGCGCGCAAGGGTTAAACGGTGCGCCTCCGTCAGCGTGACTTCGATAAATCGCACTTGGTCTCCCGGCCGTAGTTGCGCCAGGAGGGGCAGATCCGCACTGATCACATGCGCCACCAGCGGGTAGCCGCCGATCGTCTGTGCATCAGCCGCCAACACGATCGGCTGGCCGTCAGGCGGCACCTGCACTGCGCCCGGCGCCACGGCGGATGAAATCAAATCACCCGAAACCGCCCGCACCAATGGCGCACCTTGCAGCCGGATCCCCATGCGATCGGACTGCCGCAGGACTGCGTATTCCCCCCGCCACCATTCCCGGTCGAATTCACCACCCTGGGCGCCCTGCACCACCCGCAGGGTCGGACTCGCCGCATACGCCGGCATGATCCGGGGATCGAGCCGCCAGTTTTCGACGGACAGTGTATTGGCCGGACGCGCCACCGTGATGACATCACCAGCCCGCAGTGCCCGGCCCTGCCCGCCGCCCCAGCCGCCGCGCAGATAGGTTCCGCGGCCGCCCAAAGTGACAGGCACATCGAAACCACCCGCCACCGCCAGATACAAGCGGCAGCCGGCATCAAGCCTGCCCCAGCGCAGGCGCGTGCCCGCCCTCAAACGGTGCGGCCTCCATGGCTCCAATTCTCCTCCGGCTGCCCCGGTCACCGCCACGAAAGCATCCTCCAGAAATTCCAGTTCCGCGCCTACCATGGTCATTTCCAAACCCGCCGCATCCTCGGCATTGCCCACCAGCAGATTGGCCACGCGCATCGCAAAACCGTCCATCGCCCCGCCCACCGGCACGCCCATGGCCCTCAGGCCTGGACGACCGAGATCCTGGATCATCGAGAGCATGCCGCCGTGGACGACTTTTATTTCCATGTCGCGAACTCCTCCTGCGAGATGGACCGAAATCGCACCCGGTCGCCGACGCGTAATAGCGCCGCCCGGACTGCAGCCGCGTTGAACAAGGTCATCGGCGTGCGACCAATCAGATTCCAGCCGCCCGGCGAAGCCAGCGGGTAAATCCCGGTTTGCGCCCCACCTAGGCCCACGCTGCCGGCCGGGACTGCGGTGCGTGGTTTCGCCAGTCTGGGCGTGTGCAATCCCTCCGGCAGGCCGGCCAGATAGGGGAAACCCGGGGTGAAGCCGACCGCAGCGACCCGATACTCCGCCCGACAGTGCAGCGCCGCCACCTCCGCCGGTTCCAAGCCGGTATGCATCGCCACACGCCGGAGGTCGGGGGCATACTCCGCCGCATAACAAACCGGGATGACCACCTCGCGGCCCTCCGACCGCACATTTCCGCTCAGCCGGCTCACGCGCTGCTCGAGGGCGGTACGGAGCTCGTTATAGTCACGCAGCTTCAGGAGGTCATAAAAAACCGTAACAGTGCCAAAAGCCGGCACCACGTCCACCACCCCGGGAAGCGGTTCCATGGCCAGTGAGTCCGCCAATACCCGCGCCTGATCAAGCATCGCAGCATCCATCCCGGCCCCGAACTCGATCATCAGTGCCGTATCGCCGAGTGGTGCGAGTCGCATTGCGCCATTTTCGGCCCCGGCGCGCAGCTGGCAAGTCCCGAACCTAACGCCCATCACCGGGCGGGCATCGGCCGGCGCCACCGCCTTTCCCCACCCGTTCCAGCCAAGCAGTCGGATATGACAAATGCAAATACCCGGAATGCGCCCGTCTCATATCAGACTGCTTACTCATTGCGCGCTGAACCCTCCCTCGCCTAACCTCAGGCCAATGGAAGCAACCAAACCGACCAGATACAGCCAAACTCTAGTCGGACAGCTGCGCACCTTGCAGATCTACCGCGACTACGAAAAGGCCTTCCGGGACACCACCGGCCTGCCGCTCAGCCTCCGTCCCACCGATGCCTTCGACCGCCCCCATCACGACGATCCCAATGAAAATCCGTTTTGCACCCTGATCGCCCAGACCAACCAGAGTTGCGCGGCCTGTCTCCAGTTGCAGCGCAAGGTTGAGGAGGCCGCCAAATCCGATTCCAAAACACTGAAGTGCTTTGCCGGCCTCTGCGAATCCGCCGTGCCCATCCGCGTGGGCGAGAACCTCATCGCCTTCCTGCAGACCGGCCAAATTCTCCTCCACGAGCCCACCAAAGCGCAGTTCACTCAGACCACCCGGCAGCTCCTCAAATGGGGCACCCAGGTGGATTTGAAGCAACTCGAGGAGGCCTATTTTCAGTCCCGTGTGCTCACCAAGCAGCAATACGAGTCCATCGTCCGCCTCCTCACGATCTTCGCCCAGCATCTCTCCAGCCTCAGCAATCAGCTCACGGTGCGTGACCAAATGGCGGAATCACCCACGGTCACCAAAGCGCGGGCCTATATCACCAAACACCAGGACGAGGCCATCTCGCTCAACCAGGTGGCGCAAGCCGTCAACATGAGTGCGTTCTACTTTTGCAAGACCTTCAAGAAGTCCACCGGCCTGACCTTTACCGACTATCTTGCCCGCGTGCGCATCGAAAAGGTGAAAAACCTCCTGCTCAACCCGCACAAGCGCATCAGCGAGGCCGCCTATGAGGCCGGCTTCCAATCGCTCTCCCAGTTCAATCGTGTCTTCCGCAAAGTCGCCGGCGAAGCCCCGACGGCCTACCGCGAGCGGATCCACACCACCTCAATGCACTGAGGCCGCAGCGCTCGGCCGCGCATGTTTGTTATGCTGGCAGAGGGCGCAGAACACCCCGATTTCGCGGCCCGCTACCTGTTCGATGGCGCGCTTGAGCAGCGCGAGATCCGTTTCGTGGCAGCCTGCCGGCCCGTGGGAGATGTCCACCTGGGTCAGCACCAACCCCTCGTTCAGCACCTGCTCCATCGTGCGGAAATAGACCAGCAATGGGTTCAGCCCGCAGGTGCACTCGGGCCTTGGTTGGGCCGCATGAAGTCGCCCGGGGGTCGCTTTCAAGGCTTCAAAGACCTGGCCGAGGGTCCAGTCCATCATGAAGACCAGGGCCTCAGGATTAGCCAAAGGCGACGAGGCCCGTTCAGTGCGCAGCAGGGTTTCCCATTGGCGCCGCAGTTGCGGACGCCGGGCGCACAGCGAGCTATACACTTCATCCTGCATAGCTCCCACTATGTCAGGTCCCGGCCACAACTGCTTCGCATCGATTGCCCAAGCGTGCGCATCTTTTGCGTGCGCAAATCTTGACTAGAACATTGGATGCACAACTCTGGCCAAGTTCTGCGGAGTGAATATGGCCCCCTCAATCAACCTGCCATCGTGAGAATATCGCCACATTAACCCATGAGCGCTGCCCATAAACCAGCCGAGGCCGAAAGCCGGCAGACTGCCTGCAACCTCTGGCAGGCCGGCGGTTGCATCCCCGGAAGCGGCCTGAAAAACCGGCTGGCCGCCAGGGGATTTCACCCGCAACATCTTGGCCGCGGCAGCGATCACAGAAAACGAGCCGCCTCTCTCGCAAGCGCCCTACTGCTCTACCCTCAACCCAAAAGCCGTTAACTCGCCCACCATGTCCGTCATCCCTCTCACCCTCACGATCAGCCTGTGCCTGGTCTTTACCTTCCTCGTATTCTTCCTGCGGGAGAACTCCCGCCGCCGCTTCAGCAGCGCCGAACGCGATTCCCTGCTGCCGTTGGCCGAGGAAACCCCGCACGTGATGTCATCCCCCCACACCGACTCGGCCGGGAATGATTGCGGCCCCGACCTGCGTTAAGCCTGCTGCCGGCTTGATCCGCGGTTTCACCTCCTAAAGTATCCACACCCATGTCCGAACAAAAAGTCACCATCCAGTATAACGACCGCATTGTCCGCCAGTTTCTCCTCGCCACCGTCATATGGGGTGCGGTGGGCATGCTCGTCGGCGTCATCGTGGCGTCCCAGCTGAACTTCTGGCGTCTCAACTTCGACCTGCCTTGGCTGACCTTTGGTCGGTTGCGTCCCCTGCATACCAACGCCGTCATCTTCGCCTTTGTCGGCAACATGATGTTCGCCGGGGTTTACTACTCCACCCAGCGGCTGGTAAAGGCGCGCCTTGCCAGCGATTTCCTCTCGAACCTCCATTTCTGGGGCTGGCAGCTCATCATCGTCGCAGCCGCCATCACCCTCCCTCTTGGGTTCTCCCGGGGCAAGGAATATGCCGAACTTATCTGGCCCATCAACATCGCCGTCGCGCTCATCTGGGTCGTCTTCGCGGTGAACTTCTTCTGGACCCTCGCCCGCCGCAACGAACCCTCGCTGTATGTCGCGCTCTGGTTCTACATCGCGACGATCATCACGGTGGCGATGCTCTACATCGTCAACCACCTGTCGATCCCCACGTCGCTGCTGCACAGTTACCCGGTCTTTGGCGGCGTCCAGGATGCACTCGTGCAATGGTGGTATGGGCACAACGCCGTGGCCTTCTTCCTCACGACGCCGATTCTCGGCATCATGTATTATTTCATGCCGAAGGCGGCGGAGCGACCGGTCTACAGCTACCGCCTGTCCGTGGTGCATTTCTGGTCCCTTGTGTTTCTCTACATCTGGGCCGGTCCGCACCATCTCCTGAACACCGCCCTGCCCGCATGGCTGCAGATGCTCGGCATGACGTTCTCCCTCATGCTCTGGGCCCCGTCCTGGGGCGGCATGCTGAACGGCCTGCTCACGCTGCGCGGCGCGTGGGACAAGTTGCGCACCGACCCGGTGCTGAAGTTCTTCGCGGCGGGCGTCACTTTCTACGGCATGGCCACCTTTGAAGGCCCGCTCCTTTCCATCCGCTCAGTCAATGCCCTCGGCCACTACACCGACTGGATCATCGGCCACGTCCACGGCGGCACCCTCGGATGGAACGGCTTCATGGCCGCAGGTCTGATCTACTGGCTCCTGCCCCGCCTCTGGAACAAGCCGCTGTATTCCACCGCCCTGGCCAATCTCCACTTCTGGATCGGTCTGGTCGGCATCCTGCTTTACGTCGCCGCCATGTGGGTCAGCGGCATCTCCCAGGGCCTGATGCTCAACGCTACGGCCGAGCATGGCACCGTGCTCGCCTACCCCAATTTCCTGGACACCCTCAACGCCATCCGCCCGCTGATGCTCATGCGCGTCATCGGCGGCAGCCTCTACCTCGTCGGCTGGGTCATGCTGGCCTACAATTTCTGGCGGACCGTCCGGGGTGCCCAGCCGGTCGATGGCACGATTGAGGTCTTTGTCGAAAAACCCTCCGCCTCCGACCATTTGGGCTTCAGCGGCACCTGGTTGAACGCCCCGGTGCTACTCTCGCTCTTTCTGGTTGGTTTCTCCACCCTCTGGATGCTCGGCACCGATCTGGTCAGCATCGCGGGCCTGATCGGGGCCATCATCACCTGCGTCGCCGGTTATGCGTTGCTCTTCTCCCGCGGCAAACAGTGGCAGGACTGGTATGAGCGCCTGTTGCTCAATGCCCTGCCCTTCTCCATCCTGACCTTCATCGCGGTGGCCGCCGGCGGCCTGATCCAGATCATCCCCACCGTGCTCATCAGCAAAGCCGCCAACGTCGAGGACCGCCTGCAGGTCCCCTATACGCCCCTCGAACTGGCCGGCCGCGATATCTATGTGCGGGAAGGCTGCTATAACTGCCACTCCCAGATGATCCGCACGTTGGTGCCCGACGTGCTGCGCTACGGCGACTACTCGCGCTTGGGCGAATCCATCTACGACCATCCATTCCAATGGGGCTCCAAGCGCACGGGCCCCGATCTCGCACGCGAAGGCGGCAAATATCCCGATGTCTGGCACCTCCGGCACATGGAAAATCCGCGCAACATCTCGGTCGGGTCCAATATGCCTTCCTATCCCTGGCTGCTTGCGGACAACACCAATCTTGCCACCCTGCCCGCCAAGATCAGGGTCCAGCGCATGCTCGGTGTGCCCTATGGTCCGAGCTCTGCTCAGCAGATCTTCGATGAGGCCAACCAGCAGGCCAAGGCCATCTCCCTGGGCCTGCGCGAAGCCGGCGCCTACATCGCCCCCGAAAAAGAGGTCGTGGCCCTCATTTCCTACCTGCAGAAACTGGGCCAGTCCGAACCGGTCGCACCCAAAGCCGCCGCCACCAGGTAATCCATCCATGTTCCACCGACTCCTTTTTGAAGATTACGCCACCCTCTGCACCGCGGCGGCTTTCGCCGTCTCGGCGACGATTTTTCTGGCGATTTCGTGGCGGGCCCTGCGCATGCCGCGTGAACAGACCAACCGACTCGCCAACCTTCCCTTCACCCCCGATACCGCGCATACCCGCCATGACGAACGAGCCCAATAGCACCCCGCCCGAAGACGCGCTCCGCGAGCATTCCTTCGACGGCATCCAAGAATACGACAAACGCCTGCCCAACTGGTGGCTCTTTACCCTCTATGCCACCATCATCTTCTGGGTCGGCTACTGGTTCTACTATCAGCGCGCCCACATCGGTCTCACCGACATCGCCGTCCTCCAGCAGGAACTCGCCCGCATCGAGGCGGCCAAGCTGGCCGACCCCGCCAACCAGCTCGATGACGCCACCCTCTGGAAAATGAGCCGCAATGCCGTTTTCGTCGACGCCGGCCGCAGCACTTTCACCACCACCTGCGTAAGCTGCCACAAGGAAAGCCTCAGGGGCGTGGATGAGGGCGGCATCGGCGCCAATCTCACGGATAACGTCTGGATCCACGGCAGCAAGCCGACCGACCTGCTGAAGGTCGTGGACAAGGGGGTCTTGGCCAAGGGCATGCCCGCGTGGGGTCCGATCATCGGGGCGAAAAAAACCTCTGAAATGGTGGCCTATGTCTTGAGTCACCACCAGGAACCAAAGTAGGCTGGGCCTTGTAATGGCCACTCCCGCCCGCCCGACTCTCGAATCCGTCACCACCATCAACGCGGACGGCTCGCGGCCCTTTCTATATCCTGCCGATGTTTCCGGGCGTTTCACCCTGATCCGCAAGGTCTCGGCGCTGTTCCTGATCGCGTTCTATCTCTCCCTCCCGTGGATTAGGCTCGGTGATTACCCGGCGGTCTTTTTGGATATCGCCGAACGCCGATTCCACCTGTTCGGTCTGACCTTTGCGGCCCAGGACATGTGGCTGACGTTCTTCTTCATCACCGGGCTCGGGTTTTCGCTGTTCTTCATCACCGCCCTGCTGGGCCGGGTATGGTGCGGCTATGCCTGCCCGCACTCGGTGTTTCTCGACCATGTCTATCGCCGCATCGAGCGTTGGATCGACGGTGATTCGCTAAGTCGCCGCACCCTCACAACGGCTCCGCTCACGGTTGGGAAAGTGCTCAAACGCATGCTCAAACACGGTCTCTACATCGCGGTTTCGCTCGTCATCACCCACCTCTTTCTCGCCTACTTCGTGTCCCTGAGCGAGCTCTGGGTCATGATGCAGGAGCAACCGACCGAGCATTGGGGCGCCTTCGTCTTCGTCTTCATCTTCGCCGGTATCCTCTACTTCAATTTTGCGTGGTTCCGTGAGCAGATGTGCATCGTCATCTGCCCCTATGGGCGCATGCAGTCAGCGTTGATCGACAACCATTCGCTGGTCATCGGTTATGACGCCGTGCGCGGCGAACCCAGGGGCAAGCTGGGCACGACCGGCGCCGGTGACTGTGTCGCCTGCAACCGCTGCGTGCAGGTCTGCCCCACCGGCATCGACATCCGCCAGGGTCTGCAACTGGAGTGCATCGGCTGCACCGCCTGCATCGATGCCTGCGATGAAGTGATGACCCGCGTCCATAAGCCACTTGGCCTCATCCGTTACGACTCACAAAAGTCCTTTGCCGGCGGCGTCACCCGCTGGCTGCGGCCCCGCACCGCCCTCTATGGAGTCTTGCTCGTGGTCGGAGCCTCGGTCGCCGGCTGGGCGATCTCCACGATCCAGTCTGCGAATGTAAGCATTACCCGCATGACCGGTGCGCCGTATTTCGTGGATGCATCGTCCGTGCGCAACCAGTTCCTGGTCCGCCTCATCAACAAGCGCTCCACCCCGATGGCTTTCGTTGTCAGCGTCGCGGCGGCGACTGCCGTGCACCAGAATGGCCTGGAGACCGCGGTGACGGTCGCCTCGATGGGCGAGGAGGTCCGCCCCCTTGTGCTGCAGGTGCGACGCGCGGTCTATGCCGGTCCGTTCAAGTTCAAGCTCCGGGCCGCTGATGACGCCGGTACCTTCACCATTGACCGTGAGGTTGAATTTCTCGGCCCTGATCCTGGGCTCCTCCGCGAGGACGAGTAGTCACCGCACCACCCATGAACTCCCCCGCCGCTCCCCGCCGCAGCTGGTTGTGGCTCTGGATCCTCTTCGCTTTCATCCTGCAGCTTGCAGCCTGGGGCGCATGGCTCTACGTTGCCTCCCGGCACAGGGTTGACGAGGTCCCGCTCGCCACCCCGCGTGCCGCCTCTTGAAATGGAAATGGCCGCTGTCAATTCCCCCGCCGCCGCCTTCGTGGCCGGCCTCATCACGAGCCTGCACTGCGTCGGCATGTGCGGCCCGCTCGCCTGTGCGCTGATGCCGGTGCGCCGCGACCAGGGCGACCCGCTGACCGTCAGCAGTGTCTACCACCTCGCACGCCTCGCCAGCTACGCGGTCCTTGGCGGTCTCGCCGGCGGTCTCGGCCAGGCCCCGCTCCATTGGCTGAACCACGACGTGCTGCGTTGGCTGCCGTGGGTGCTGGTGCTGTTCTTTGTCGCACTGGCCTTCCGCTGGGACCGCCTGCTCCGCAGGCCCGCCCTCCTCGGCGGCCTCACCCTGCGGCTCAGCCAATGGGCCGGCCGCCGCCCCCGACTTGAGGCCGCCGCCGCCCTCGGCTTCGCCACCCCGCTGCTCCCCTGCGGCCCGCTCTACTTCATCGTCTCGCTCGCGCTGCTGTCCGGCTCGGCCCTGCGCGGCCTCGAGTTCATGCTCGCCTTCGGCCTCGGCACCGTGCCGCTGCTCTGGCTCGCCCAGTCGCAATTCCAGTGGATCCGCCGCAAGCTCTCACCGCTGTGGCTCGACCGCCTGCGTCTCGGCTTCGCCCTCGGCACCGCATTGATCATCGCCTGGCGGCTCCGTAGCACGCTCGGCTTCAACGGACCGGACGTGAACAATTTCGTGTGCTGCTTCTGAAATGCCGTCCGTCGTCACCGCGTCCTCTGGTCAGGGAGGTTCATGCCCAGCTACCGCCTGCCGCCACTGCGGTGCCCCGTTGTCCGGTGCGGCCCTGTCGGTCTCCGGTTTTTGCTGTGCCGGCTGTGCCTACGTCTACCGACTCGTGCACGAGCAGGGGCTCGACGCCTACTACCGCATCAAGGATACCGTCACCACCCCGGTTGATAGCATGGTGTTCCACCCGCGGGACTACACCTGGCTTGAGGCCGCGCAGCGCGGGGCCGAACAGGCCGCCGGCGACCGGCCGCCGGCGCTGACGCTCGCCGTGCAGGGCATATCCTGTGCCGGCTGTGTTTGGCTCATTGAGCGGATTTTCCAACAGCAGGAAGGGGCCCGCGATATCATCGTCAACGCCCAACTCGGTCAGTTGCGCCTGCGCTGGCTTCCCGGCCGCTTCGATGCGGCGGAGTTCGCCCGCACACTGCAAGTGTTCAACTATCTGCTCGGCCCGGTCGGTGAGGACTCAGGCGAACCCGAAAGCCGCGCCCTCATCCGCCGGCTCGGTCTCTGCGCAGCATTCGCCATGAACGTCATGCTCTTCACCCTCCCCGTGTATTTTGGTATGAAGGAGGATTTCGAGTATGCCCGGCTCTTCGGCACACTCTCGATGCTGTTTGGCACCCTCAGCATGCTGGCAGGCGGTGGCTACTTCCTCGGCCGCGCCGTACAAAGCCTGCGCCTTGGGGCCATTCACATCGACCTGCCCATCGCCATTGGCATCACCGGCGCCTACCTTGGTTCCTTCTACGGCTGGATCACCAGCCGCGAAGCCTTCGTCTACTTTGATTTCGTCAGCGGATTCATCCTGCTGATGCTGATTGGACGCTGGGCGCAGGTTGTCGCAGTGGAACGAAACCGCCGGCGCCTGCTCGCGCAGCAGCCCAGACCCCAGCACATCAGCCTGCTCACTCCCGGCCAGCCTGCCCGTGACATTCCGCCCGAAGAGTTGTTGGTCGGGGCGGTGTTTGCCTTGCAGAGTGGCCAAACCGTTCCCGTCGAAACACAGCTCCGCGATGGTCCCGCGATTTTTTCCCTCGCTTCGATCAACGGCGAGTCCGAACCACGGTTGTTCCAGACCGGTCAGGGCGTGCCGGCAGGTGCCGTCAATGTCGGCCGCGCCGCCGTCGAACTGACCGCCCGGCAGCTCTGGTCGCAATCTCTCCTCGCGGAGTTGCTCAAGCCACAGGAACGCGCCAGTTACCGCCACCGTTGGCTGGAGCACATCATCCGCGGGTATCTGATCGGCATCCTCGCCATCGCGGCACTGGCAGGACTGGGCTGGTGGCTTGGCACCGGCGATCCCCTGCGCACTTGGTCAGTCGTCACAGCCGTTCTGGTAGTCTCCTGTCCCTGTGCCATTGGTCTGGCCTTTCCTTTGGCGGACGAGATGGCAACCGTCGCCCTGCGGCGGCGCGGCGTATTTGTGCGGGAAGCAGATCTTTGGTCAAGAATCACACGTGTGCGCCATCTCGTTTTTGACAAGACCGGCACCCTCACGCTCGAGACGCCGGTCCTGCTGGATCCCAACACCGTCAGCCGGCTCGATGCCGCTACTCGTTCCGCACTATATACGCTGGTGCGGGACAATCCGCATCCGGTCAGCCAGTGCCTCCTCGAAAACCTGCTCACAGTCGACACCCCGCCGGCGTTTCCAGGCGTATTGAGGGAAACTATCGGCGCCGGCGTTGAGATCGGTCCATGGTCACTCGGTCGTGCCGGCTGGCGCGAGCAGACACCCGCGGATGGCGCCACAGTACTCGCGCACAACGCCAAGGCCGTGGCCCGATTTCATTTCCGCGATACTGTCCGCCCGGATGCCGCCCGCGAACTGGCCGCCCTCCACAAACGCGGACTGCGCATTCATATCCTGAGCGGCGATCAACAGGGGAAAGTCGCCGCAATGGGCCGACAACTTGGCCTGCCGGCCGGGCAATGCCATGGTAATTGCGCCCCCCAGGACAAGGCTGCGTGGTTCGGCCAGCCCGGCCATGCCGACTCGCTCATGCTCGGCGATGGTGCGAACGACAGCATCGCCTTTGATCGCGCCCTCTGCCGGGGCACGCCGGTGATCCACCGCGGCGTGCTCGAGCAAAAGGCGGATTTTTACTATCTTGGTCGGGGTATTGCCGGCATCCGGGTGCTCTTCGAGGTAAACGACCTCCACCGCCGCACGCAGTTCGTGATTCTCGTGTTCTCGGTGCTCTACAATCTCCTGGCAGTCGGCATGGCCGTGGCCGGGTGCATGAACCCCCTCCTCGCCGCCATCCTCATGCCCGCGAACTCCCTTGCCACCCTCGCCCTTGTCACCGCCGGCATGCGCCGCGCTGCCTGCCCTGCGCCCGCTGCAGCCTCCGGCTGAACGGTGGCGCCGTGTCCAACTTTCGGGCTCCACTTCTCTATGCAGTGGGAAAGTGGTGGTAGGACCTGGATTCGAACCAGGGAAGGCGTTAGCCGACAGATTTACAGTCTGCCCTCGTTGGCCACTTGAGTATCCTACCAAAAAAAGGGAAGGCGGAAACTCACGACTCAAACGGGGAAGTTCAAGTTCTTTTTACCCCCGTCTTGCCACTGGGCGGCGCAGCGTTTGTCTGAATCACATCCGGCCCCCCGGGCCGTGCCATGAAAGCCCTGCTTGAGCATCCATTTGCCAGTGGTGTGCTGCCTCACCTCCTCACGGTGGGCGGTTTCCTGCTTGCCCTGTTCCTGATCGCGCGGCTGATGAGCGAGAAACGCCAGCCCACCAACACGGTCGCCTGGCTGCTTGTCATCCTCCTCATCCCTTACCTGGGCGTGCCTTTCTATCTGATTTTCGGAGGCCGGAAACTTAAACGGCTGGTCGCCCGGAAGGCCCCGCTGCCCCCGGGCCTCGCCGGCACCGGCATCATCCCGTCACCCGTCGCCGACCGCCCGGTCGCGCGCACCTTGACCGCCAGCGGCGCGCCGCCACCCGTGGCCGGCAATCGGTTGCGTTATCTGACCTTCGGTGAGGAGGCATACGCGGCCCTTGAGGAACAAATCCGGAGCGCGCAGCACTCGATCAGCATCATGACCTTCATCCTCGGTCGCGATGACACGGGGCGTCGGATTGTCGCACTGCTGGCCCAACGCGCCCGGGAAGGCGTCAAGGTCCGTCTGCTACTCGATAGCGTGGGCAGTTTTTTTTCCAGCCGCCATTTCGTCCAGCCCCTGCGGAAGGCCGGGGGCGAGGTCGCGCGGTTCATGCCGGTGCTGCCCTTCACCACCCCGGGCTGGGCGAACCTGCGCAATCACCGGAAAATCGCGCTCTTTGACAACTGCACTGCACTCGTCGGCGGCCACAATCTCGCCCGCGAATACATGGGTCCGGTGTTCCGCAAGAAACGCTGGGCTGATTTCGGCGCCGTGATCGAGGGGCCCGCCGTCGCACTCCTAGACGAAGTGTTCGCCGCCGACTGGTGCTTTGCCACCGGCCAGCCCAAGGAGCGGTTGCAGCAATCCAGCCCTCCCCCCGGTGCCACGCAGCCAGCCGGCAGGAGTGAACTGCAGATTGTCGCTAGCGGCCCCGATACACCGGGCGACGCCCTTTACGAAGGCATCATCGAAATGATCCAGGAGGCCCGGAAAAGCATCTGGATCATCACCCCGTATTTCATTCCCGATGAGGTGCTGTATCGTTCGCTGCTGGTGAAAGCCCGCGCCGGCTGTCCGGTGACCCTGATTCTGCCGGCGCGCTCGAACCATCGCATCGCCGATTTCGCCCGCCGCCATTATGTGCGTGAACTCCGCTCCGCCGGAGTGACCGTCATGCACTACGGGCCGGGGATGTTACACGGCAAGACGGTCATCGTGGACGACCGCATCGGCCTGTTCGGCTCCGCCAATTTCGACCACCGCAGCCTGTTTGTGAACTTTGAGATCGGTGTTCTCGTGCATACGGAATCCGATGTCCTGGGCATGAAAACTTGGGCGGAGAAGCTCCTGCAATCCTGCCATCCGCCCAAACCGGAACGGCAAAGAAAACACCGTTTCATGGGCAACATCGCCGAAGATCTCTGCCGGATGCTGGCTCCCCTGCTCTGACCTGCTCCGGTTGGCCGGCTTCAAACCGCGTGCGCCTCAATGAATGAGCGAATCGCCGCTGCAGTCGCCGGCAGCCGGTGTTTGATGACCGGCTTGGCTTTCAGCACTTCCAGGCTCGGGTCCACGGGCACTTCACCGGTCGCCGACTGGATGGTTTCGGGAAACTTGGCTGGGCTGGCGGTCGCGAGCACGATGTTGACCCGCTGCGGATTCAAATCCCTGAAGGCACAGGCCGTGTGCGGATCGACGATATAGCCGTATGCTTGCTTCACCCGTTGGATGATCCCCGGAATTTCGCCATCATCGCAATGGGAGGCAGTGAAGGTGCCACGGTCCAGTTCAGTGAACCGGCAGCCGCCGTTCGTTTTGAATTCACGCATGATGGCGCGAACCTTGGCCCCGTCGCACCCCATCCTGTAATATAGGTAACGCTCGAAGTTTGAAGCCGCCTGGATATCCATGGACGGAGCGAGGCTCGGTGCGACTTGGCCCACCCGGTAATCGCCCGTGGTGAAGAACCGGTAGAGAATGTCATTCTGATTGGTCGCCACCTTGAAGCCGCTGATCGGGACGCCCATCTGCTGGAGCATCCAGCCGGCGAGGATATTGCCAAAGTTGCCCGTCGGCACGACAAACTCGACCTTCGCCTGCTCCGCGGCGGACAGGTGCAGCCATGCGTGCAGATAATACACGCACTGCGCCAGCACGCGGGCCAGATTGATCGAGTTCACCGCCGAAAGCCGGTGCCGGACCCGAAAATCCTGATCGCCGAAAATCTCCTTCAAGGCGGCCTGGGCGTCATCAAAGGTGCCGTCGACCGCGATCGCATGGACGTTTTCCGCACCGGTGCAGGTCATCTGCCGCTCCTGCAGGGGTGACACCCGCCCGTCCGGATACAGGATGAAGATGGCCGTGCCGGGCTTGCCCAGCAGTCCGTGGATGGCCGCCGCGCCGGTGTCGCCCGAGGTGGCCCCCAGCACATTGATCGTCTCCTGCCGCACCCGGCACTGGCGTTCGTAGAGGTTGCCCAGCAATTGCAGGGCAAAATCCTTGAAGGCCAGGGTCGGCCCGTGGAAAAGCTCCAACACGTAAAGACCGTTCGCGAGCCGGCGGAGCGGCGCGATCTCCGTCCGGGCAAATTTGGTATACGAGCGCCGCACAATCTCCCGAAACTCCACTGCAGGAATGTCCGTTGCGAATAGGCGAAGAAACTCGAAACACAGGTCTGCGTAGGACAGCCCGGCCCATCCCGGCCACCGGCCGCGCAGATCGGGCAGTTGCTCCGGCAGGAAGAGCCCCCCGTCAGGCGCCAGTCCGGTCGCAACGGCTTCGGAGAAGCCGAGGGGCGCGGTCTGTCCACGGGTCGAGATGTAGCGCATCGTGTCTGCGCCGTGCGGCGCTTTACCCGGAGCTTACATGCTGAGCTGACTCAATTGGAACGCCTCGTGGGCCACGCGCGCCGCCTCATCCGCCCGCTCGAGATCCACCACGATGGAGATCTTGATCTCCGAGGTGGTGATGAGCTCGATGTTGATGCCGACATCGGCCATCGCCTGGAAGAGCGTGGCCGCGACACCCGTGTGGGTTTTCATGCCGACACCGACGACGGAAAGCTTGGCAATCTGCTCGTGGATGGCGACCTGTCCGCCGCCGATCTCGGCCAGTGCGGGTTCGAGCGCCTTCTGGGCGCGGTGTGAGTCACCCTGCGGGACCGTGAATGAAAGGTTGGCCACGCCGTGGCGGCCGACATTCTGCACGATCATGTCGACGATGACGTTGGCATCGGCGAGGGTGCGGAACACCTTCGCCGCCGAGCCCGGTTTGTCCACGATGTTGCTGACGATAATCTTGGCCTGGTCCTTGTCCACGGCCACGCCGCGGACAACGACCTTTTCCATATATACGACTTCTTCTTTCACGATGGTTCCTGGGTTATGGTTGAAACTGGAACGGACGACGAAAACGACGTTGTATTTCTTGGCGAACTCGACGGAGCGCGACTGCATGACCTTGGAGCCGGACGAAGCCAGCTCCAGCATCTCGTCGTAGGAGATTTCGGTCAGTTTCCGGGCGTTTTTTACGACCCGCGGGTCGGCGGTGTAAACCCCGTCCACGTCGGTGTAGATCTCGCACAGATCAGCCTGCACGGCCGCCGCCAGTGCAATGGCGGTAAGGTCCGAGCCGCCGCGACCAAGCGTGGTGATATGGCCGTCGTCGTTGATGCCCTGAAATCCGGCCACAATGACCACCTTGCCTTCTTTGAGGTCCTTCTCGATGGGCTTGGCGTTGATCTTCTTGATCTTCGCCTTCGTGTGGAACCCGTCGGTGAAAATCCCTGCCTGTGCCCCGGTGTAGCTGACGGCGTCCACCCCTATTCCGTGGAGTGCCATGGCGGTGAGCGCAATGGTCTCCTGCTCACCGGTGGCGAGAAGCATGTCGAGCTCGCGCTCGCTGGGATGCTCGCAGACCGCCTTGGCACGGGCAATGAGCTCGTTGGTGACGCCGGACCGGGCCGAGACGACGACAACGACTTCGTTGCCGTCATCGCGTGTGGCCTTGATGCGTTCGGCGACCTTCTTGATGCGTTCGACGTCACCCACGGAGGTGCCGCCGTATTTTTGGACGATGCGTGCCATGGTCGGGATGAAATTTTAGTCGTTGAAATCGCCGATGCGCAACAGCACAGGCCGTTCCAAGACGCTGGCGAGCCGGGCCAGGTCGCGGAGCGTGGAGCGCATGGCCCGTTCATGGCTCTGGTGGGTGGTAAGCACGAGCGAGGCGGCGTCGGCCACCTCGGCGGGATTCTGGATCACACTGGCGATGCTAATGTGATGACGCGCCATGACCGAGGCCACGCGGGCGAGCACGCCCGGCTGGTCCCGGACGGTGAGCCTCAGGTAGTAACGGCACTTGATGTGTTCCGGGGGAGCCAACCGACAGCCGTTGCGTGCGGGCAGGGTCTCGGCGGCAGGCTGATACGCACTTTTGCCGCCCCGCAACAGGGCTGCCGCGTCAACAATATCACTGATGACCGCACTCGCAGTGGCGTCCTGCCCCGCCCCGCGCCCTATATAGAGCGTTGTCCCCACCACGTCGCCCGTAACCGAGATGGCGTTGAACACGCCGCTGACGTTGGCGATCACATTGCCCACAGGCAGCAGGGTCGGATGCACGCGCACGGAGAGTTCGTCGGACGAAAAATCCCGCGCGATCACGGCGAGCAATTTGATGCCGTAGCCCAGCACGGCGGCATTTTTGAAATCCGCGGGGGTAATGCGGTCGATGCCCTCGACCACCATCTGCGCGGGTTTCACCCAGACCCCATGCGCGAGCCAGGCTAACACCGATGCTTTGTGGGCGGTGTCCCAGCCTTGCACGTCCAGCGCCTCGTCGGCCTCCGCGTATCCCATGCGCTTGGCCTCGGCGAGCACGCTCTTGTAAGGCGCATCCTGTTCCTCCATTTGGGTGAGGATGTAGTTACAGGTGCCGTTCAGGATCCCGTAGATGTGCGGGAAACGGTTGGCGACGAGACCCTCGCGCAGGGCCTTGATGATCGGGATGCCGCCGGCGACGCTCGCCTCAAAAAGGAAATGCCCCCCGTGCCTATGCGCCGTCGCAAATATTTCCGCGCCGTGGGCACAGATCAGAGCTTTGTTGGCCGAGACGACACTCTTGCCCAGCCGCAACGCCGCGAGGGTCAATTCGCGGGCCAGCCCCGTGCCGCCAATCAGTTCGCACACAATCTGAATGGAGGGATCCGTGGCGACCGCCAGCGCGTCTACCGTCAGACGGGCGGCCGGAATCCTGACGCTGCGCGCCTTGCGCAATTTGCGCACGGCCACGCGGTGCAGTTCGAGCCTGACCCCCAGCCTGTTTTCTAACTCGGTCCGGGAGCGGGTGAAGTGCTTCCACACACCCTGGCCGACGGTGCCAAACCCACACAATCCGATTCTGATGACAGGTGTCTGGCTCATAATTTGGACTCTTCCTGACTTTTCTCCACAAAGCGATTCTCCGTGCCGTTCAGCAACCGCCGGATATTCTCCCAGTGCCGGATGCTGACAAACAACGCACTGGCCCCAGCGATTCCGACGATAAACGCGGGCCGGTCACGGAGCCAGGCCGTCAGTGGCAAAGAGGCGGCAGCCAACATCGAGGCCAGGGAAACATATTTGGTCGCAAAAAACACCAGCGCCCACACCACCGCACCGATGAGGATGCTGACCGGAATGATGACGAAAAGCCCGCCGGCGCCGGTGGCCACGCTCTTGCCGCCACGGAACCGGGTGAAACAGGAGAAACTGTGCCCTAGCATCGCGCACACCAAACCGGTCACCCCGAGATGCATCCAGTCCTCGCCAGAGATGCGGCCGGCAACAACCACGCCCCATTGTTCAAAGTCATAGCTCACACTCACGCCGGTGCGGCCAAGGAGCGCCCATGATGCGGCCAACGCACCCTTCAACGCATCCAGCGCAAGGACAAGGTTACCAGATCCCTGTCCCAGCACGCGACGGACATTGGTCGCACCGGGGTTCCTGCTGCCTACTGAAAAGATATCCACCCCCTTGGCTCGCGCGACGAGATAGCCGAAGGGTAGCGCACCCAACAGGTAGCCGAGGATCGCGACGATAAGGAAGGGAATGAGCATGAGCCGGAGCTAGAGCTGGACAAATTTTGCCAGCTTGATGGCAGGGTGCGATTTTAATTCACGACGGACGGCCTCACTGGGCTCGCTGTCGAGGTTGATCATGAGGAGAGCGGTCTCACCCGGCTGTTGGCGGCTGAGCGACATATTGGCGATGTTGACGCCATCCCGGCCCAACAGTGTGCCGATGTAGCCGATCATGCCCGGCTGGTCATGATTCTCGATGACGAGCAGCTTGCCCTGCGCTTCGACCTCCACCTCGCGATGGTTGAGCTCGACTATCCGCGGCCGCGCGGCCTTGCCGATCAGCGTGCCGGCGACTGAAATCACCGAACCATCCGCGGCCACCGCCTCGACTGCCATCAGTTCGGTATAGTCGACTTCATCGGTGGACTTGAGCACTTCCATTTTCACCCCGAGGCGTTTCAGGACGACCGGAGCATTCACGAAATTAACCGAGTCACCACTGATCCGCCGCAGGAAACCGCGCTGGATGGCGAGCGCCACCGGATTGGCGTCAAGGTCAATGAGTTTGCCCCAGTAAGTCACCCGGAGTGTCGCGATCTGCGCCGGCCCGATTTGCTGGACGAAGGCGCCCAGTTTTTCGCCCAGATCAAGATAGGGGCTGAGCACCTTGAGCACGGCCGCGTCGATCGAGGGCATGTTGACCGCATTGCGAATGCCGCCGCCCTTGAGCACGTCGGTGATCTGCTCCGCAATCTCGAGCCCCACGCTTTCCTGCGCCTCCGCCGTAGAGGCCCCCAGATGCGGGGTCAGGGTGACATTGGGCAAACAACGCAATTCGCTGTCAGCCGCGAGCGGTTCGTCCTCGAACACATCCAGTCCGGCCGCTGCGACCCGGCCCGACTTAATCGCGGCAATGAGCGCCGTCTCCTTGATGATGCCGCCGCGGGCGCAATTGAAAAGCCGCACGCCATTTTTGCACTTCTCAAGGGCCTTCTCGTCGATCATGTGATGCGTCGAGTCGGTCATCGGCATGTGCACCGTGATGTAGTCACTTTCGGCTAAAAGTTGCTCAAACGACACGGCTTCCACCTGCATCGCCTTGGCCCGGCTGGGGGCAAGATAAGGATCGTAGGCGACCACGCGCATGCCGAATGCCTGCGCGCGTCTGGCCACCTCACCTCCAATACGACCAAGGCCGACGATGCCGAGGGTTTTTCGGAACAACTCGATGCCGGAAAAACTCTTGCGGTTCCACTGTCCGGCTCGCATCGAGGCTGCAGCCTGCAACACCGGCCGCGCCCCACATAGGAGGTGGGTGAAAGTAAGTTCGGCTGTGGCAATGGTGTTGCCGGAGGGCGTGTTCATCACGATGACACCACGCTCGGTGGCGGCTTCCACATCGACATTGTCGACGCCGACGCCCGCCCGACCCACGACCTTGAGCTGCGGAGCGGCCGCGAAAACCGCAGCGGTGATATTGGTCTCACTGCGCACCACGATGGCCTGCACGTCGCCGACCAGGGAAAGCAGTTTCTCCGGGCTGGAGCCGTAAGCCTCAATCACGGTCAGACCGGCCTGCTGGCGCAAATACTCCACTCCCTTGGTTGAGATTTTGTCGGCAACAAGAACTTTCATATGGGCAAAAATGGCCCGAAAGCGAAAGCACCGCCCCACCAAAACGCAATTAAACAAAAGCCAGCGGTCCCGGCGATGTTTCGTTATGACACGAATGTCTCCACGCCGGCGGTCCACTGCCGGGTCAAACTCGAGGTGCCGCCTCGCTGGTGGAATCTGGTCGCCGGCCGGCCTGATCAGCATGGAAGCGGGCTTGCCCGCCCTGGTATTCAACCCTTGCATCCTGGCATGGACTCCCCTGCTGACCGCCTTTGCCGCCAGATCGAATTTATTGTCGAGGTGGACAAGCTGAAGGAGGTCTTTCGTCAGACCGTGCTGACGCGCAGCCATCGAGCCGAAAATAGCGCCGAACACTCATGGCATTTCGCACTCATGGTCGTCATTCTGGCGGAGCACTCGAACCACCAGCCACTGGACACGCTCCGCATCCTCAAAATGGTGCTCATCCACGACCTCGTTGAAATCGACGCTGGAGACACCTTCGCCTACGACACCAAAAACATGGCGGACCAACATGAGCGCGAAGCCCGGGCCGCCGACCGCATTTTCGGGCTGCTACCGCCCGATCAGACCGCAGCATTCCGCGCCCTCTGGGATGAATTCGAGGAAAGGCAGACGCCCGAGGCCAAGTTCGCCGCCGCCTGCGATCGGTTCCATCCCATGCTGCTGAACTGCCGCACCCAGGGCCACGCATGGCAGAAGCACGGAATCACACGGGACCGTGTCCTTGCCCGCAACGCCCACGTTGCCGACGGCTCCCACCGGCTCTGGGAATATGCCGTGCGCATGATCGACGAAGCGGTGACGGCAGGCCATCTCTCCCGGGCAGGGACCACCGGGGACTAGCACTACTCAGCTAACTACACCTCTCAAACCTGCACGAAGCCAAGTGTCACCTATTATAAAACCCTCCCCCTGTAAATTTTGGGGACCGATGGCGCCATGACCGAGTCGTGCTAGCTGGGGTTCAACTCAAATCGCGGATGCTGCCAAATTCGAGATCGAATAACCGCCGGTAGGTGCGGACGACGGTGCCGTCGGTCAGACCGCAGAGATAATCGCAGATGCGCCGGGCTTTGCCTTGGCGCGTTTTCTCCGCATTGATCAGCCGGCCGACCTGCGGCGGCAGGATATTGATGACGCGCGCGCCTTTTTCCACGTAGTTGTTCCAACAGGATTGCCACAGCTCGAACAACACCCGGCGGGCCTTGTGTTCCATCTGCTGGAGCTGGGGACTCTCAAAGATAATATCGTTGGCCATGCGCTTGAAGAACAGTGCCTCGCGCTGCGCGGCTTCGCCCACCACGAGTTCGTAGCGGTAGCGATTGGTCCGCGCGGCCATGAAATTGTCGCGCTCGCGGAGCTGGCTGGCCTGGATAAATCCGCCGATGCGGGCACCGAAGACGCCTTCCAACCGGTCGGTGCGAATCGCATGGAACAACCGGTCGAGGTGCTGCTGTTCCTCGGGGTCAATCGCCCGTTCATCGGCCCAGGCGTTGATGCTTTCGTGGTTCAGGAAACCCGCCTTCACGCCATCCACGATGTCGTTGAGCGAATAGGCGGCATCGTCGGCCCAGTCCATGATCTGGCATTCGATGCTTTTGAATTGGTTCAGGCCTTCACCCAAAAGGAGCGCCTTGGGAACAGCGGCACCGCCGAAGACAAATCTACGATATACCTGTTGGGTGTCGTAGAGAAAATGGTTGCTCGGCGGGCGCGGAAACTCACGGAAGAGCTTCTTGTATTTCAGCACGCCATCCAGCAGCGCCCGCGTCGGTCGCAGGCCGCGCACACCGGATTCGTTCTGGAAAATTGTCTCGGTCAACAGGTGCAGCGTCTGCGCGTTGCCCTCGAAGCCGCCCCATTTGATCATCAACTCCTGCAGGGTGCGTTCACCCGAGTGGCCAAACGGCGGATGCCCGAGATCATGCGCCAGGCAAACCGCTTCCACCAGATCACTGTCGATGTAGAAATCGGCTCGCAGCGGGCCGCCGCGGGAACGCAGGAAATGACAGATTGAGCGTCCGATCTGTGAAACCTCGATGGAGTGCGTCAGCCGCGTGCGGTAGAAGTCGTATTCGCCCGAAAGAAAAACCTGGGTCTTCGATTGCAGTTTACGGAAGGCATGGGCGTGGATGATCCGGTCGCGATCGATCTGGAAGGCATTACGGTAGTCCGGCTTGCGCCCGCCGCCAAAGGGCTCGCTGTCGAAGGCATTGTAGAAGCGGTTTTCCATGGCCGTCTCCGACAGGAAGGTCTACCCGCCCACGATGCAAACTCATATCTGGTCAACACCCACATTATGCCGTTCGCTGACTTGGCCACCGCCATCAGGATCTGCCGTATTCACGGGCACGAAACCGGCCTGATTGGGTTTCGGCATCTACGGACAGTGGTGATCACTCCATTGCTTCCGCAACGTTACCGCCGCAATGGGTGACTGGCATCATCGCAGGCGTAGAGCATCATTTCGCCGCTCCGCTGCAGATTTTTCCCAAACTGCCCAATGATGTTAGCCGCTTCGTCGCCAGCGATGAGCGGACGACCGCCTTCTCCGGGCCGGGAGAGATCGGGACCAAGCTCCGTCTGCTCGCCATTGATGGTGCGCAGTTATTCGCCAAATAAGCGCACCCATTAACTCCGCCAGACTGAGCCCCGGAAACGGCTTAGAGATTGTTTCGCCGCCTCCGTCAGTCACACTTTCCATTAAATCAGTTCAGCCCTGCCCACCCAATCCATGCGCGCCATCGCCAAACTCACTCCCGGACCCGGATTGCAAATGACCGAAGTCCCCGTGCCGGTGCCCGGAATCAACGACGTCCTGATCAAGATCAAGAAGACGTCCATCTGCGGCACCGATGTGCATATCTACAACTGGGACGACTGGTCGCAAAAGACCATCCAACCGCCCATGGTCATCGGCCATGAATTCGTCGGCGTGGTCGAGCAGGTCGGCGCCAATGTGCTCCATTTCAAGCCCGGTGACCTCGTGGACGGTGAAGGCCACATCGTCTGCGGCACCTGCCGCAACTGCCTCGCCGGCCGGCGTCATCTCTGCAAGGACACCAAGGGCGTAGGCGTCAACCGCCAGGGTGCGTTCGCCGAATACCTCTGCATTCCTGCCAGCAACGCCGTACACGTCGATCCGACCATTCCGCTCGACGTCCTCTCCTGTTTCGACCCACTCGGCAACGCCGTCCATACCGCGTTGAAATACGATCTGATCGGTGAGGATGTGCTGATTACCGGCGCGGGCCCCATTGGCTGCATGGCCGCCGCCATCGCCCGACAAATCGGCGCCCGCAAAGTGGTCGTCACCGATGTTAACCCCACCCGCCTCGCCCTGGCCAAGCGCATGGGCGCCACGCGCGTTGTGGATGTTTCCAAGGAAAAGCTCCCCGACGTGCAGCGGGAACTCGGCATGCGCGAGGGCTTTGACATCGGGCTCGAGATGTCGGGCAATCCGAAGGCCCTCGCCGAGATGATCGACAACATGTGTCATGGCGGCCGCATCGCTCTCCTTGGCATCATGCCCGGCGCCGCCGCCGTCGATTGGAACAAGGTTGTGTTCAACATGATCACGATCAAGGGCATTTACGGCCGGGAAATGTACGAGACCTGGTACAAGATGACCGCATTGATCCAGAGCGGGCTCGATATCTCGCCGGTCATCACCCACCGCTTCCACTACACGGACTTTCAGCAGGGTTTCGACCTGATGCGCTTGGGCAAGAGTGGCAAAATCGTGCTGAACTGGGATGAATCATGATCCCTGCCTACCAAGCCTACCTGCAAAAAACCCTCGCGGAAATCGAGCACGCGGGACTGTTCAAGCGCGAGCGCATCATCACCACGCCGCAGCGGGCTCACATTGTCGTGGCCGGCGGACGGCCCGTGCTGAATTTTTGCGCCAACAACTACCTGGGCCTCGCTGACAATCCAGAGATCATCCAAGCCGCCCACGCCACCCTCGACCGCTGGGGTTACGGCCTCGCGTCCGTGCGCTTCATCTGCGGCACTCAGCAGATCCACAAGGACCTTGAAACCAAACTCAGCGCGTTTCTGGGCTCCGAGGACACCCTCCTCTACAGTTCCTGTTTCGACGCCAATGGCGGCGTCTTCGAAACCCTGCTGGGTGCCGAGGATGCGGTCATCAGCGATGAACTCAACCATGCCTCCATCATCGACGGCATCCGCCTCTGCAAGGCGCAGCGTTTCCGTTACCGGAATGGCGATATGACCGACCTTGAGGCGAGGCTGCAGGAGGCCGACGACGCCAAGGCGCGTTTCAAGCTGATCGCTTCCGACGGCGTGTTTTCCATGGATGGCTTCATCGCCAATCTGGGCGCCATTTGCGACCTTGCCGACAAATACAGCGCCCTGGTCATGGTCGACGACAGCCATGCCGTGGGCTTCATGGGTAGGACCGGACGCGGCACCCATGAGCACTGCGGCGTCATGGATCGCGTGGATATCATCACGGGCACGCTGGGCAAGGCCTTAGGCGGTGCTAGCGGAGGTTACGTCAGCGGGCGGAAGGATATAATTGACCTGCTGCGCCAGCGCTCGCGGCCCTATCTTTTTTCCAACAGTCTCGCACCGGTCATCGCCGCCGCTTCCATCACCACCCTCGATCTCATCACCCGATCGACCGCGCTGCGCGACAAGCTCGAAGCGAACACGCGGTATTTCCGGGAGGGACTCACCCGGATCGGCCTCACCCTCCGTCCGGGCACCCATCCCATCGTGCCAGTGATGCTGGGGGATGCCGCTTTGGCCCAGCAGTTCGCCACCCGCATGCTCGACCACGGTGTTTACGTCGTCGGATTCTTTTATCCTGTCGTGCCTCAGGGCATGGCACGCATCCGCACACAGGTCAGCGCCGCACACAGCCGGGAGGACCTCGACTGCGCAATCAATGCTTTCGCCGAGGTCAAAAAAGAACTAGGGCTGTAGCCATGTCCGCCACTCCGACCGCCGCAGTCATTCGACGTCTGGAAAAAACCGCACGCGCCGCGGCGCAGAAGTCTTATTCGCCTTATTCCAGGTTCCGGGTCGGCGCCGCGATACTGGCCGGATCCGGCAGGATTTACACCGGCACGAACGTTGAAAACGCCAGCTTCGGCTTGTGCAATTGCGCCGAGCGCACCGCGATTTTCACGGCGGCCACCCAGGGTGAGCGTGTCGTGCGGGCCATCGCAGTTTACACGCCCACCCAAACCGCAACCTCGCCCTGCGGGGCCTGCCGCCAGGTCCTTAATGAATTTGGCCCGGACGCCCTAGTGATCAGCATATGTGACGGCCAGGATCGCATCGAGGCCACCCTCGCGCAATTGCTCCCCGCCGCCTTTGGTCCGAAAAACCTGAAACCTAGGTGCTGAAAAAGTCCCGCACGACGGTCACGAGTTGGGCTGACGGCACTTCGTGTTCGGTACGGTCGGTCAGATCGCGGATCTTGACCACCCCTTTCGCAAGTTCGTCCGTGCCATAAATGAGCGCCAGCTTGGCCTGCGATTCGGCGGCGGCTTTGAATTGTTTGCCAAAGGCGGAGTCCTTGAGCGGATATTCGACGCGATACCCTGCCGTGCGCAGCAGGTGGATGTCTGCAAAGGCCGCCATGCGCTCCCTCTCGCCCCCAATCACACAATAGATATCGGGCGCCGACCCGATCGCCGGCAACAGACCGCGCTGTTCCAGCAGCAGAGCGAAGGTCATGTCGCCGATGGCAAACCCGACCGCCGGCAGGGCCGGACCGCCGAGTTTCTGCACGAGATCGTCGTAACGTCCGCCACCAGCCAGCGCACGCAACGCGCCCTTGCGGTCAAAAGCTTCGAAAACAAAACCTGTGTAATAGGCTAGGCCACGGACCACGCCGAGATCGACCTCAACATAGCGCGCTAGCCCCATGGCCTCAAGTCCGCCAAGCAATTTACGCCAGTCCGCGAGCCGCGGGCCCAACTTGTCACCTCCGATGGTCGCGAGGGTCCGCTCAAGCCCCGCGAGCGACTTTATCTGCAGGAAAGCGAGAATTTTCCCCTGCAACGCTGCATCGAGCGCACCGAATTTCTCAGTGTAGGCCTTGAAGGCCTCGTCGCCGTATTTTTCATGACGGTCCACCACCCCCAGCACGCCATGGATCCGCGCCTCATCGAGTCCGAGTGCTTCAAGGTAGTAGAACCAGAGGTTGCGATCGCTTAACCGGATGTAGAAATCCTGCTCGGTGAGTCCGAACGAGCAGAGACACTGGATCAGGAGGGCGATCAGCTCAATCTCCGCCTCGGGTCCCGGCTCGCCAAAAATATCAGCGTTGAACTGATTAAAACTCCTCCCCCGCCCCTTCTGCATCCGTTCATAGCGATAAAACTCGGCGATACTGAACCATTTGATGGGACGTTTCAGCGCATTGGCCCTAGCTCCGACCAGTCGGCAAATGGTTGGAGTCATCTCCGGACGCAGTGCCACCTCGCGCCCGCCTTTGTCGACAAAGCTGAATAGCTGGGCCTCAATCTCCTCACCGGACTTGGCCTTGTAGAGTTCAAGCGGTTCTAAAATCGGGGCGTCATATTCAGCGAAACCAAAGACCTGCGCCGACTGCCGCCAGAGACGGAAAATATGGTTACGGCGTGCGAGGTCTTCGGGATAAAACTCGCGAAAGCCGGGCAATGTCTGGAACGTGGCCATGAGATCGGCAAATTGCTGCGCCAATTGCTGCGGCGCGACTCAATTTTTGCCCAGAAAAAAGGCCGGGATCATTCCCGGCCCATAGTGATATCACCTGTCCAGACTATGAAATGGGGGGGGAAGGCGGTGGAGCCTGCAACTTGACGAGATCAATCATCTTGAGCTGCTGCTTGAGAATCTTGCCTGACTTGAACTTGACGACAGCACGCTGCGGGATGACTACTTCCGCTTCGGGTTTGTTGGGATTGCGGCCGATGCGTGCTTTACGCACCTGCACCTCAAGCACTCCGAAGTTGCGCAACTCGACATTGCGGCCGTCTGCCAAGGCCTTCTGGATGATGTCGAGCGTCAATTGCACAGTATCCACGACCTGCTTTTGGGGAAAGCCGGTCTTGTTGTAGATTTCAAGGACGATTTCTCGTTTCGTCAGGTTATTGGACATATGATTCCTTTCTCGCTGTAAAACAGGGTGAGGGTTTGTTAAAGTATTTTCAGTTCTGCGATTGCGTCAATAAATATGACTGTTTTATCGCAGAATAAAGAGTAAATTGCATAATAGACTTCAGCCATGCCTGAACCAACCGCCGTCAATTCAATGTTCGCGAGGATAGCCCGCCGCTATGATCTCGCCAACCGCTTACTCAGTGGTGGATTGGATATGTGGTGGCGTTGGCGACTGGTGCGCAACATGAGGGCCTGCACTCCCACCGATATCCTAGACCTCGCCACCGGCAGCGGTGACGTTGCCTTTTCAATTTCTCGCAACATACCGTCCGCCAATAGGATAGTTGGTATGGATTTCTGTCAACCCATGCTTGATGAAGCCATTGATAAACAGGCTGACGACTCCAAAAAGCGCTATGGAAACATCAGTTTTAGACAGGGAGATGGTCTTGATCTACCCCTACAAGACAACGAGTTTGATGCGGTCGCAATTTCCTTTGGTCTGCGTAACATGGGCGACCGGCACCGCTCACTCACTGAGATGAAGCGGGTGTTAAGGCCCGGAGGACGGCTGTTTGTGTTGGAATTTTCACAGCCCATTTGCTGGTTCCGACCTATTTACCTGTTCTATCTTCGTCATATCCTTCCTTGGCTCGCGGGAATTCTTAGCGGCGACCGCACCGCTTATGTCTACCTCAATGAGACGATCGAAGCATTTCCCAACCGCGATGCGTTATCCGCCGAATTTCTGGCGGCTGGTTTCAACCGCGTGCAAGCTCAGGGATGGACTTTTGGCGTGGTCGCGTTGCACACCGCCGTGAAATGAAGGTTACGCCGCTGAAGACAGCTGAATAACCAGCCGCAAGTGCTTGGTGCGTTGTGGGTCTGGATTGCAAAGCCCTTTGATCTAAAGCTTCGGTAAAACCCAGCGATGACTGGTGAAACTGGGCCCGACCGACAGATCGGGCGCAGCCGGCTTGGTTTGCGCAAAAGCAAAGCGGTGCGGCTGATAAACGGCGCGGCTGCATATGGCAGGAATCGGGCCGGACAAGATTTCATTACTTGCCTGTCCCGACGGCGAACCCTTTGCTGGTTCCGTGGCGAGCATCCAAGAAATTACCACAGAGATTAACTATGAAATGGTCCGCAAGATCGCTGATGGCGGCATGGGCATCGTGTATGAAGCCATGCAACTCGGTGTGGGTAATTTCCGCAAGGTGGTCGCCATTAAGCTCATTCGCGAAGAATACTCGACCATCCACGAATTCCAAAATAACTTCATCGGCGAGGCCCGTCTTGTCGCCGACTTGATCCACACCAACATTGTCCAGACCTACCATCTCGGGCAAATCGGAGGCCAATATTTCATGGTGATGGAGTATGTGCGCGGCGTGAACTTGGAGCAGTTCCTCGACCGCCATCGTGCCACCGGCAAGGCTATCCCAGCGGATCTGGCCGCTTTCATCATCTCCCGCATCGCCCGCGGCCTGACCTACGCCCATACCAAGTGCGACCGTGACGGCCGCCACCTGAACATCGTGCACCGTGACATCGGGCCGAAAAATGTGCTCATGGCCTACGAAGGCGACGTGAAACTGACCGACTTCGGCATCGCGAAAGCCCTAGACCTCATGTATAATGAGGAAGGCAAGGTGATCGCAGGAAAGGACGAATATCTTTCCCCCGAGCAGGCCACCTACGCCATCACTGACGCCCGGGCTGACCTCTTTGCTCTCGGTATCGTGCTAACTGAGCTACTTCTGGGTCGGAATATTTTTCGTGCGGTGGACCGGGCGGAATCGCGCCGCAACATCCTGAGCATGCCCATCCCACGTTTTGGGACACTCCGGGCAGACATCGATCCCCGACTTGAGGCTATCATCCAAAAGGCGCTGCATCGCGACCGCGACAGGCGCTACCAATGCGCCGCGGATATGATGACCGAACTCGAGCTCTATCTTTACAGTGACGGCTACGGTCCCACCAACGAAAAGCTCGGTGTCTACATCAAGGAGCTCTTCAGTGTGCGTGATCCCAGTCCTGCCCCCACCCCCTCTCACCCCGGTTCCATCAGCTCGCAAAAATGAACTGCTTTCACCCTTCCCACGTTCATGAGCGGGCCAAGACTTAGCCACGACCTCCGCCAGCGCCAGTCACAATCACTTGTACTCGCGCCCCAGCTGCGGCATTCCCTGAAAATACTGCAGGTCGCGGCCCTGGACCTGCGGTCAGTGATTCAGGAGGAACTCCAGAGCAATCCCACGCTTGAGGAACTGCCCTTGGAATCCGCCGACCTCGACAAGTCGGAAACCGCCGACACCAAGGACGAAACCAGTGATAAGGATCAAGACGGTGCCCGCGAGGAAATGGATTTTACCAAGGAATTCGAAATTCTGGGCAAACTGGACGACGATTGGCGCGACTACCTGGCAAACACCGGGGGTAACCAGCCTCAGTCGGCGGAAGCTGCCGAAAAGCGACAACACTTTTTCGATTCATTGGTCAGCGCCCCATCACTTCAGGCGCACTTGATGCAGCAGGCCGACATTGCCGACCTATCCCCGCAGGTGCGCGATGCCATCAGGCACCTTATCGGCAGCCTGGATGATCGCGGTTTCCTGACCCAATCCTTGGCTGACGCCGCCTTGCAAGCCCGACTGCCGCTGGCGGCGTTGCAAGAAGCCCACTCCGTCCTGTTGGGCTTTGATCCTCCCGGCATTGGCAGTCAAACTCTGGTCGACTGTCTCCTGACCCAGTTGGCCGGAACAGGGCGCGGCACCTCACTGGCCACCCGAATTGTCCGCGATCATTTTGCACTGCTGGCCCGGCGCCGCATCCCCGAGTTGGCGCGTAAACTCGGCGCAAATCCCGACGACATCCAGAAAGCGGTGGAGGAAATCGGCAAACTCGATCCTGCGCCGGGCCGGCGCTTCGCCGAGGACACCAACCGCGTAGTTGTGCCGGATGTGACCGTGGAAAAGGAAGGTGCTAGCTGGAAGATCAGCCTAAACAGCGACTACATTCCGCGTCTGCGTATTTCCAGCACCTACCGCGACATGATCGCACGGGGCACATTATCAAGGGACGAGCGCGACTACCTCCGTGAACGGATCCGTTCGGGGAAATTTCTCATCGACTCGATTGAACAGCGCCAGCGCACCATCGAACGCATCACCCGGGAAATCCTCACGGCCCAGGGCGAGTTCTTCGAACATGGGGTTTCGCACCTCAAACCACTGACCATGACCCAAATCGCTTCCGTGGTCGGCGTGCATGAGACCACCGTGAGCCGCGCCATCGCCAACAAGTTCATCAAAACACCCCATGGAGTGTTTGATCTTAAATATTTCTTCACCACCGGCTATCAAGCTGACAGCGGAACCGCCGTCTCCAACACCAGTGTGAAGGAGATGATCGCTGATCTGGTCACCTTGGAAAATCGCTCCACCCCGCTTAGCGATCAGGAACTGGTAGTCAAACTGCAGGGGAAGGGAATCAAACTTGCCCGCAGGACTGTGGCTAAATATCGTGAAGAACTTGGCTTACTGCCCAGTAATTTGCGTCGGGATTACGGTTGAAAAACCAGCTTAGCCGGGAGTTTCCACCGGTGCCAAGTTTGGTTTGACGGTAAGCCCGAGACCCGACGTCCGGTCTACCCCCATCCGATCACACCAGGCGGCAAAGGCAATCATACCGGCATTGTCTCCCGTGTGCGCTGGCAACGCCGCGAGGAGGGGAACGCGGTGTTCTGCGGCCAGCGTTCCGACCGCTGCACGCAGCCTGTGATTATTAGCCACACCGCCGGATAGCCCAAGACTGGCATACCTGCGCTGGGCGAGTGCCGTACGGGTCTTGCGTCCCAGCGCATCAATCACGGCTTGCTGGTAACTGGCGCACAAATCCGGCAGGCTTGCCTCCACCTCGCCGGTGGTCAGTTTCTCGACGGTGTAGCGCAGACTCGTCTTGAGCCCCGAAAAACTGAAATCCATTTCATCCCGGCGACTGATGCCGCGCGGAAAATCATAGGCGTCGGCTCGTCCGGTCGCCGCAATTTTTTCTATCAGTGGGCCGCCCGGATAACCCAAACCGAGCAGCTTGGCGCCCTTGTCCAGGGCCTCCCCCGCTGCGTCGTCCCGGGTGGCTGAGATCACGTTGATCCGACGGTCGCTTTCGAGGACGCATAGCAGCGTGTTGCCGCCGGAGACCACCAGGGCCAGATGCGGGAGCAAATGCGCGAAGCGACGCTCGAATTCAGCCGGCGCTGAGGCATGCAGGGCCACAAATGGTGAGAAGACGTGCGCACGAATGTGATTCACGCCCAGCACCGGGACTCGCAGGACCAGCGCCAGTGACTTCGCCGCCGCCAGACCGATGGCCAGACAAGCCGCAAGGCCCGGCCCTTGGGTCACGGCCACCTGTGTAACGCCGGTCAAGCCGATTTCATCCCGCGCCCGAGCCAACAAGGGCGCAAAATGCCGGACATGCTCGCGGGTCGCGAGGTCAGGCACAACGCCCCCGTGGCGTTCATGCAGCGCAACCTGGGTGTGGAGCCACTCTCCGGCGAGGCCGCGTTGCGGATCAAACAGCGCGACCGCCGTCTCATCACAGGAACTCTCCAGCGCCAGTATCATGGCAGAGAGGCAGGGCGCGCGGCCACACGCGTTGAAAAAAGTTCAGCCGCCCTGAGCACATCAAGGGCGGCCTGCAACTGCCGGTCTTCAATGGGGACAAACCCAAACCGTTCGCTGAATTCCTGCGGATCCTTCACATCCCGCCGGTTCCGCTGCAGACGCAGCTTGTTGTCCTCTTCCGGCGTCATCATGACTTCGATCTGCGGGATGATGCCCTTCTCGTGAATGCTGAACCCCCCCGGCGTGAAATAACGCGCTGTGGTCAGTCGGACGCCCGTGTCATTCCGGAGTTTGATCAGTGACTGGACAGAACCTTTGCCAAAGGAGCGCTCCCCCACGATTACCGCCCGTCCCGTGTCTCTCAGCGCGCCGGTGACCACCTCGGCCGCACTCGCCGTGCCAGCGTTGATCAGGACCACCATGGCCGGCGTTACCGGCTCGCCGTCAAGTTCAGCGCAGAAGTCTTCGCGGCTGCCGGGTTTGCTGCCTTGCGTGAAGACAATCAGTTCATTGGTGCGAAAAAACGGTTCCACCACCGCCACAGCGGCCTCCAGCAAACCGCCAGGATTATTGCGCAGATCAAGCACCAGGCTGTCCACTCCCTGCCGGAGGAGGCTGTCCAGGGCCTCGCTGAATTCCTGACCGGTTCTGGCGGAGAAATCTGCCAACTGAATGTAGCCAATGCGCCCTTCCAGCACACTCACTTCCCTGACGCTCTGCTGTTTGATCTGCTCACGCACCAGCGTAAATTCTAGTTTCCGCTGCGTTCCCGGGCGGAAAATACCCAGTTTGACGATTGAGCCCGGCTTGCCGCGCAACCGGTCAATCACCTCGTCCAGACCCAGGCTGGCCCGCAAGTCCTTGCCGTCGGCGGTCAGGATTTCATCAGCGCGCTGGATCCCAGCCCGTTCCGCCGGGGTGCCCGCGATTGGGGCGATCACAACCACCCGGTCATGGCGGGATTCCACTTGGATGCCAACGCCGCCAAATTCACCCTCAAGATCGGCTTCAAATCTGGCCAAATCCGCCTCTTCGAGAAACTCCGAGTGCGGGTCCAGCGTTTCCACCAAGCCATGAATCGCCTCACGCGCCAGCCGGCCATACGCCGCCCGGTCCGGGTCCACGAAATTTTCATTCACCAATTTCAGCACTTCGCGCACCTCGGCACTGGCGCGGTCCAATTCGCGGTTGGGCCACAGGCTCCAGGCCAAGGAGAGCCGCATGGCGCCCGCCGCCAGCAGCAGACCGACCAAGGTCCCTGCCGCCACTGTGAGAAAGCGTTTGAGCATATCGGCGACAGTGTGCATCTGCTTCGGTTTGTAAATGGGTTCGTCATCCAACACCAAGATCAAGCCCGTGCCCTTCCAGGAGGTGTTTCGCGAACATGCCGGCGCGCAGGGGGTGTTACGTTTCGACCGCTTCATGGCGTTGGCGCTCTATCATCCCACAGTGGGCTATTACCGGCAGGACCGGCCGCGGGTGGGCTATGGCCATGGCACGGATTTTTTCACCGCCGCCACTTCTGGTCCGATTTATGGAGAAATGATCACCGCCGCCTGCCGCTCGCTGATGCCGGGAGCAGAGTTGCAACGTTACACGTTTGTGGAGATCGGCGCCGAGCCGGGTAGCGGGGTCATGACCGGTTTGCCCCATCCGTTTGCCGCCGTGCGAACCATCTCCTGCGGCGAACCCATCGAACTCGCAGGCGAATGCATCGTATTCTCCAACGAGCTCTTTGATGCCCAGCCATTCCGGCGCTTTGTGCGCCAAGGAGGGACTTGGGGTGAAATCGCCGTGGTGCTGCGTGACGGCCAGCTGGCTGAGATCACAGAGAAAGCAGGCGCGCCCGCCGAATTGCCGCCCCACGCGCCGGAGGGCTACATCATCGATGCACCCTACGAGGCCACGAATCTCCTGCGCCGCATTGCCGGCCAGCCTTGGCGCGGATTGTTCCTGGCCTGCGATTACGGCAAGACTTGGGCCGAACTGACCGAGTCCACACCTGCCGGCACCGCCCGTGCCTACCGCGCCCACGGCCAAAGCAATGAACTGCTCGCCTGCCCCGGCGATCAGGACCTGACGTGTCATGTTTGCTGGGATTGGCTGATGGCAGCACTTGATGCGGCCGGCTTCCACGATCCGTGCGTGGACTATAACGAGTCATTCTTCGTCCGATACGCCGCAGCGCTAATCAGCGGCATCGTGGCAGCAGAGGCCGGTCGCTTCAGCCAGCGCAAGCTGGCCCTCATGCAACTGCTGCACCCAGACCATCTTGGGCGAAAATTTCAAGTCCTGCACGCCCTGCGCCCGTAAGCAGCATTCGACGAAGATTCCCCTTGCTTCGACTCCATGCCACCCTTTACTCGCAACCTTTTAACCACTAAAAACATGGCCAGAATTTGTGCAATCACCGGTAGGCGGCCCGTCAAGGGCAGCTCCATCAATCGCAAGGGACAGAGCAAGAAGAGCGGCGGCATCGGCACGCACGTGACCAGCATCACGAAACGTAAATTCCGCCCCAATCTGCAGCGCATCAGGGTAAAATTACCCAACGGCGGCACCAAGCGACTACTCGTCTCCGTCAAGGCCATCAAAGCCGGTTTGATCCAAAAAGCCTGATTCACACGACTGGTCGCAACTCTCAACCCGCAACATCTGTTGCGGGTTTTTTCTTTCCCAAGCCCCGCCTCACAGGCCCGGAATCTCGCCAATTGCCCGCAAACATGAAGTCCTCGCCATCGGCCTGAGTGCCGGTGATGCAGGCGGAAAAACGCCAATTGGCCCGGGGTGATCCGGACGAGATCGCAACCAACCCGCCTTCCTATTGCTATTGAGCGATGATATGGCCGACCGAAACCACCCCCCATATCCTGTATAAAACATTAGGAACGAGGTGAGCCTGTCCCCCGGCCCATTCAATCTTCCTGGGCTTTCAGCAGAAAAAAAAGGCGCCCTGCCAGAATTTCAGTGAAACTCCCGGCAGAACGCCCAAGCTTAGCGCAGATCTCAAGTAGCTACGGCCTTGGCCTTGATGTAATCGATAACCTGGCCGACGGTCTGGAGTTTCTCCGCGTCGGATTCCGGTATCTCGCCCTTGATCTCGTCTTTGAATTCTTCCTCGAAAGCCATGATCAGTTCGACTGTGTCGAGTGAGTCGGCACCAAGATCGTCAAGGAAGGAGGCCGTCGACGTGATCTGCTCCTCGTTAACGTTGAGTTGGTTAACAATGATTTCCTTAACGCGTTGTTCGATGGTTTTTGTGTCAGCCATGGGTAAAGTCTGGGATGAGTGGGAGGCTTCACATCGCCATGCCGCCGTCAACGGTAAAAACCTGTCCGGTGACATAGTTGGCCTCTTCAGAGCACAAGTAGGCGGTCATGTTGGCAATATCCGCTGCCTCTCCGAAACGTTTGAGTGGAACCACTTCAAGAATTTTGGTCGACGCCTCTGGGTTGTTAACAAATTCCGCTGTCATATCCGTCTTGATGAAACCGGGGGCCACGGCATTGACGGTCACATTCCGGCCGGCAAATTCCCGGGCCAGACTTTTGGTCAGGCCAATCATTCCCGCCTTGGCGGCGGAATAATTCGCCTGTCCCGCATTACCCATGATGCCACTGACTGAGGTAATGTTCACAATTCGCCCCCAGCGGGCCCGCGTCATCGGGCGGGCCAGGTATTTTGTCCAATGGAAGCAGCTCGTAAGGTTTGTGGCGAGCACGTCATTCCAGTCCGTTTCGCTCATGCGAAAAAGCAAACCGTCCCGGGTGATGCCGGCGTTGTTCACGAGAATGTCGATCTTAGTGAACTCTGCGAGCAGTGCTTCCGCCGCCTTGGCAATGGCCGAGGCATCCGCGACATCCACCGCCATGGCCTGGGCTTTCCCGCCGGCGGCGGTGATGGCGTTGGCGACCGCACCGCAGGAATCAGCGGATTTGGACACACAGATCACCCGCACGTCCTGACTTGCCAGGTTCTCGGCGATGGCTTTGCCGATGCCGCGGCCGGCGCCGGTCACAAGGGCGGTGCGATTATTAAAGGTCAGGCTCATGGAGGCAGAAGGGGTTAATAGACGTCACGCTGGTAGCGCTTTTCCTTTTTCAACTGCTTAACGTAATCGGCGGCGGCGACCGTGTCCATCCCGCCTTGCTGGGCGATAATATCGTGCAGTGCAAGATCCACATCCTTGGCCATGCGCTTGGCATCGCCGCAAACGTAGAAATGGGCGCCGTTTTCCAGCCAAGCCCAAAGTGCGGCGGCGTTTTCGCGCATTCTGTCCTGCACGTAAACTTTGTGCCCCTGGTCGCGTGACCAAGCCAAGTCGAGTCGGGCCAACTGCCCTTGTGCCATGTAAGCCAGCCACTCGTCGCCATAGATAAAATCCGTCGCTTTTTGCTGATCGCCAAAAAAGACCCAGTTGCGGCCGGCGGCATCCACGGCGACCCGTTCCTGGACGAAGGCCCGGAAGGGGGCGATACCGGTGCCAGGCCCCACCATGATGCAGTCCTTGGCCATATCCGCGGGAGGTTTGAAGTGGGAGTGATGGACAAAAACCGGCACCGGATCGGAATTTAACCCCACCCGGTCCGACAAATAAGTGGAGCACACGCCCACGCGATCCCGCTGATTGGTCCGATAGCGCACCGCAACCACCGTCAGGTGCACTTCCTCCGGATGGCATTTCGGGGATGAGGCGATGGAATAGAGCCGTGGCATCAAACGTCGGAGCAGACCGACAAATTCCTGCGGCGAAAATTTCGCCGAAGGGTATTCGACCAGAAAGTCCACGAAACTGCGCTCGTGCAGGAAGGCATCGAGTTGTGCCTGCGCTTCGGGCCTGAGAAGCGCTTCCAAATGGAGGCGTTGCGCCGCGTCCGTCACTTTGGTTGCGACCATCTCGGCCAATTTTTTCGTCGGACTGTCCAGATCCAAGCCCTGGGCAAGGGCTGCGCGCAACATCATGGGCTGCGAAGCGCGTGCCGGCACGACCAATTCATCACCGGTGGCCTCCAGCAGGCTGATGATCTCTTCCACTTCGCTGTGCCGATTGATCGGGTAAACCCCCAGCGAATCGCCCGCCTCGTAGTGCAGGCCACTGCCCGCCAGGCTGACGGTGAAGTGCCGCGTCTCCTTGGCGGAGCCAGGCTGGCTCAGCACGCGATTGCCGGTAATCATGGCCGGGAATGGATTGTCCTTGGTGTAGACGGAGGAATCGGCAGATGCGGCCATGGCTGCCGGATGAATGGTGGGCGGCAAATGACGTGCAAGCCTAAGTTTTTTGATTTTGTCGCGGGCTTGCGCCCCAGCGATATTTACCGCCAACTGCAGCGCCTACATGAGCGCACCCGATACCATCCGCCTGCAAAAGTTCCTCGCCGAAGCCGGCGTCTGCTCACGCCGGCAGGCTGAAGTCATGATTGCGCAGGGCGAAGTCTGGGTCGACGGTGCGACTGCCACCCTCGGGCAAAAGGTCACGCCCGGAGTCTCCCGGGTGACCGTCGGCGGAAAGCTGGTGCGCGGCACCCAGCAACCGCGGCTCACCTTGGTGGTGAACAAGCCGCGCGGCCTGGTTTGCTCCAATGACGACCCGCACAACGCCGCCACGATCTTCGATTTGTTGCCGCGCGAACTGGCGGCGCTCCGTTTTTTTTGTGCCGGCCGGCTCGACAAGGACAGCGAAGGCATGGTCATCATCACCACCGACGGCGACTTGGCCCACCGCCTGATGCATCCCTCCAACATCGTGGTCAAACGCTACCATGTCGTGCTCAAGCAACCGTATGCCCAGACCCGCCTGCCGCAGCTTGTCAAAGGCATCATGTATGAGGGCGAGCGCCTGAAGGTTGAGCGCGCCGCCCTCGTCAACCCCGGCCTTGATCATGCCTCCACGGATCTGGACGTGCATATGCACCATGGCAAAAAGCGCGAGATCAGGCTGCTCTTCACTGCCCTTGGTTACGATGTAAAGCGCCTCCGCCGTTATCAAATCGGCGCTTTCCGGCTGAAGGGAATCCCATTGCGGGCGGTGAAACAACTTACTACCAAGGAAATCTCGCTTCTTTTCAAGGTGCCACGGCCCTTCCGTGGCGCCCCAGCTAACGAATCCGTCTCTGCCCACGATGAAAGTTAATCTTACCACAGTCTGCATTCTCACCCTCCTGACCAGTCTCCCGTTGGCTGCCGCACCGCTGACCGCGACCACGGCCGTACACACGCGGCCCGACGAAACCGCTCCGGCCATCACTTTTCTGAAGGCCGGCACGGCACCGACATTCGCACCAGTTTATGCGCCCACCGGTTGGGTGGCCGTGGAACTGACCGGACCCTTCGAGGGCTACGTCCAAAACAAGGACATTGGCAAGAGCCTCGATGTGCGACCAGGCGCGGCGATTCATGGGCATCCTCAGAGCGACTCGACTGTTATCACCACTATGGAAAATGGCGACCAGGCCGCCATCACGGGTCTCTATGGAAAATGGACGCAAATCCGCCTCGACAAGAAACTCACCGGCTACATCCGCGTGACCGGCAGCCTCGCCGTCGCGGGGGCCAATCCGGTCTTGACTGATGTCGCCAGGCCCGGCCCCGCTCCGGCCCCGTCTCCTGCCCCGGTCGCGCCTGTGGCTTACGGCGTGGGCACCGCCAGTCAGCCGGCCCCCGTGGTCAATCTTAGCGATGGTGGCGCCGGCGCGTTGCCCCGCCTTTTCCAAGGCAAATTCGTCTCTTCCAAACGGCCTTTTGCCCCGCGCCGGCCCTATGACTGGCAACTCAATGATGATGCTGGCGTGCGCTACGCCTACCTCGATGTGACCAAACTTCTGCTCACGGATCAGATTGAGAAATATGCCGACCATGTGGTCGTGGTCTACGGCAAACCCAAGGCAATGCCTGGCGGCCGGGACATCGTGCTTGAAGTCGAGAGCTTGCAGCTGAAGTAATGCCGCCACCGGGCCGGGGGAACCCTCCACCTGCGCTCCCTTATCTTTATCATTATGGAACTCATTGACGGAAATAAAATTGCCGCGGAGATTGCGGCGGAACTCAAAATCGAAGTCAGCGCGATCGCCGGCCGCAAACCCTGCATCGCCCTCCTGCGTGTGGGCGACGATGTTGCCTCGATTTCCTACGTCAGGAAGAAGGAGAAAACCGCCGCGGAAATCGGCCTCGAAAGCCGCATTATCCTACCTCCGGTCACGATTTCCCAAGCCGAGCTCTTTGCACTTATTGATCAGCTCAACAACGATCCCGGAGTGGACGGCATTCTGGTGCAGTCCCCTCTGCCCAAGCACATTGACGAGGTCGCCGTATTCCGCCGCGTCTCGCCGGCCAAGGATGTGGACGGTTTCAATACTCTGAACCTCGGCAAAGTGGCCCAGGAGGATGAAACCGGATTTGTGGCCTGCACCCCTGCGGGCATCATGGAACTGCTGGCCCGCAGCGGCGTCGATCTGAAGGGCAAGCATGTCGTCGTCCTCGGCCGCTCCCTCATTGTGGGCAAACCCGTCGCCCTGCTCGCGCTGCAAAAAAAGGCCGGGGCCAATGGCACGGTCACCATTTGCCATTCGGCCACAGCCAATCTGCCCGCCATGACCCGCCAGGCTGACGTGCTCATCGCCGCCATCGGGCGGGCCGAGTTTGTCACCGCTGACATGGTTAAGCCGGGGGCGGTCGTGATTGATGTCGGCATCAATCGCGTTGTCGATGCTTCGAAGAAAAGTGGCTATCGTCTGACCGGCGATGTGCACTTCGTTTCGGTCGCGCCGCTCTGTGCAAAAATCACCCCTGTCCCCGGCGGCGTCGGACCGATGACCGTGGCGATGCTGATGAAAAACACCCTCAAGGCATACCGCCTGCAGGCCTGCGGTTGAACCCGGCGCGCAACGCGAAAGTTTGCTTCTTCCGGCCAAGGTCTTATTCGAATATCACCATGCCCGCGCCAACCGTTCTGGTCGTCGATGACCAGCCCATCAATGTCCAGCTCTTGAAAAAGAAACTCGAGCGTGAAGGCATCCGCGTCACCACCGCCTACAGCGGCCTCGAGGCTCTTGAACAGGTCCGCAAAGACCCGCCGGATTTGATCCTGCTTGACGTAATGATGGCCGACATGGATGGCATCGAAGTCTGCCAGCGACTGCAGGCCCAGGAGGAAACCCAGACCATCCCGATCATATTCATCACCGCGCGCTCCTCGAAGGAGGGCAAGTTGGAGGGGCTCAGCGTCGGCGCCGTGGACTACATCACCAAACCGATCGACCTTGATGAAACCTTTGCCCGCGTCTCGACGCAGCTGCGCGTCGTGGCCATCAACCGCGAGATGCTCAATCTTCAGGGCCGGCTCGTTGATGCCCGGCGGGCGGCGACAGTTGGCGCCGTCACCCAAGGCATCGCCCACAATCTCAATAACCTGCTCGGCGTGGCCATTGGCTATCTCGATCTGATCAATGCCTACTATGACAAGCCCGAACAGGTGAAAAAAAATGTCCAGAGTGTTGAGGAGGCGATGCAGCGCATTGTATCAATCGTCAAGCAGCTGAGTTTCCTCGTGGTCAAATCACGCCCGCCCCTCTCCCAAAGCAATCTACAACAGATGATCGAGAGCGCTATTCTGCGTTTCAGGGGCGAGCTAAACAATGATGCGTCCGTCACGGTGAATAACCCCCTTGGCAGCCAGCTCATCGAGACGAACTGCGAGGTCTTTGAGGACGCCATCGCCAAGCTGCTGCACAACGCCTGGGAAAGCTACGACGACCCGGCCGGCACTCCCCGTCCGATCTGGCTCAACACCCAGTTGATTGGGAAGTCGCCTGATGAAATTTCCGTGCAGATCAACATCGAGGATAGCGGTTGCGGACTGGACCCGGACCTGCGGGACCGCATTTTTGAGCCGTTCATCAGTTCCAAGAGCACAGTTGGCGTGGGCATGGGTCTGACCATCGCCCGCCATGCCCTGCGTAACATGGGCGGCGAGGTCACAATCACCGACCGTCAGGGCGGTGGAACCTGCGCTACGATGGTGCATCCCGTCGTTAAGCGTGTTCTCCCCGGTCAGGATGACTAGAATCGCCTTTCTCGGAGCAGGTAATCTGGTGTCAGCCATGGTTGATGGGCTGCTCGCCCGGGAGCCGTCTGCCGCCGCGGATTTAAGCTGCTTCAGCGAATCCGGCCGCACGGCCGCGGCACTCTCGGCCCGCACAGGGATCATTCATGCGCCCTCCCTCGAGCAATTGATCAGGACGGCCGATCTGATCGTCATCGCCTTCAAGCCGCAGCACCTGGCAGCGGCCGATCCACGTCTGGCGGAGCTGACTACCGGCAAACTGGTGCTATCGGTCCTCGCGGGCAAACGGCTGGCCACCCTCTCCCGGGTGTTCCCACGGGCACGGAATCTCGTCCGCGCCATGCCCAATACGCCGGCTGCGATTGGTGCCGCAATCACGCCCTACTGTTCCTTGCAGCCGATGAAGAGCGATGATATTGCCACCGTCCATTCGCTGCTCGGCGCCTGCGGTCAGTATCTGTCCATCGGTGAGGAGCACATGGATGCGGTGACCGCGCTGAGTGCGGGTGGACCGGCCTTTCTCTTTGAATATGTGGCCGCCATGCGTGATGCCGGCATCGCCGCCAGGTTGCCGCCAGATACGGCCGCCCGGCTTGCGGTGGAAACGGTGCTGGGCTCAGCCCGCCTGCTGGCCCGCAAGCAGATTGATCCGGAAGTGTTGCGTGATCAGGTGACCTCACCCAACGGCACCACGCTGGCCGGCCTGCGTTGTTTGGAAGCCCGCGACTTCAGGGGCATTATCAGGGAAACCGTGCTTGCCGCCCAAGCCCGAGCTGGGGAATTATCGAGGGACACATGAGTGCCCTCCACGGTCGTATCCTCGTCACCGGTGGTGCCGGCTTCATCGGCAGCGCCTTGGTTTGGGCACTCAACCAGCGCGGCGTGACGGACATTGTAGTCAGCGACTTCCTTGGCTCAGATGAAAAATGGCAGAACCTCGTGCCATTGAAATACGCCGACTACGTAGAGGCAGACGTGTTGCGCAACCGGCTTGCCGGCAAGTCCACGGCCTTCGGCAAGATCTCGGCCGTCTTTCATCTCGGGGCCTGCTCCGCCACCACAGAGCGCAATGCCGCCTACCTGGTCGACAACAATTACGCCTACACCAAGGAGCTCGCGGGTTGGGCCTTGGCAAGCGGTGCCCGCTTCATCTACGCCTCATCCGCCGCCACTTATGGTGACGGGGCTCAGGGCATGGACGACCGGAGCGGTGATATCACCCGGCTCCGGCCGCTGAACATGTATGGTTACTCGAAACACCTCTTTGACCTCCACGCCCAGCGCGAGGGCTGGCTCGAGCGGATTGTCGGCGTCAAGTATTTCAATGTCTTCGGACCGAATGAGGACCACAAAGGGGATATGCGTTCCCTCGTGAACAAAGCCTACCGGCAGATCCTCGCCACCGGCCGGGTCGGGTTGTTCAAGAGTCATCATCCCGACTACAAGGACGGAGAACAGATGCGCGACTTCCTCTACGTGAAGGACGCCGTGCAGATGACCCTGCATTTCGCGGAAGCAGCGACAAATGTGGGTGGGCTTTACAACCTCGGTTCCGGCGAAGCCAATACCTGGCTCTCGCTCACCCGCGCCATCTTTGCCGCTCTGGAACGTGAACCCGCCATTGATTTCATCGATATGCCGGAAGCACTGCGCGGAAAATACCAGTATTATACCCGGGCTGACATTTCCAAGCTACGTTCCACTGGTTTCGAGCGACCCATGACGTCGCTCACCGACGCGGTGCGTGATTATGTGCAGAATTATCTGGCCGTGGAGAAAAAGCTGGGCGCATAACTGTCGGGAACCGGGGTGGATGCTTCCGTGAACGCATAATGATACCGTCCGGACGCGACGGTGGTGGTGCGGCGATTCCGGACGCGTCAGGGCAGCTGCCGGAGCTCGGCTTCTACCCACTCCTTACGACTGCCGGCCTTGGCGCGCAACTCCGCCACCCTTTCGGTGCTGATCGGAGCAGCTGTGTTGCCCCATTCCTGGCGAATATAGGTCAACACGGCGGCGATTTTCTCATCACTCCAATTGTAGCCGCTGCCCGGAACCTGGCCAAAGGCCGGCATGGCCGCGGTGCCATAAACAATGCCCTTGACCGTGACGGGGCCCTTCAGTCCGTGCAGCACGATCCTGATCAGCCGTTCATCACTGCCCGCCACCCATTCCGAACCCGCGAGCGGCGGGTAGATCCCGGGGAGGCCGAGCCCGTTGGGCATATGGCACGTCACACATGCGAGGCCGTACTGCTTCTTCCCGAGCACGAGCGGATCAGCCTTGGCCACCACCACCGGCCCGTTGGAGGGCAGCTGGCGCTCATCAAAGATATTGCCGCGAAAATGTCCTGAATACCGGTTCAGGTAGGTTACGGCGAAAATGATCAGGCCGCTGAATACGAAGAGCAACACGAGTGGTAGCATGCGATAGTGTCCGCCTGCGTCGGACTTGCCGGCCGCCACGTTGTCGTGGACGCTGATAAGGCCTTCATCCGTGAGGGCGGTCTTTTCCACGCGGGGATCAACCGGTGATGGTGAGCTCATCAGTGCACCCCTTTCTGCTCAGCAGCTGGTTCGTAGGGGCGCGCCTCGACGAATTCATAGGTCTGTTTTAAGCTGAGCAAGTAAGCCGCCAATGCTTCCGCCCGGGCGGTCGGCACTAATGCATAGCCGGCAGGAACGCCGCCTTGCAGTGCCTTGGTCGAGGGCTCACCGATGATCTTGCGTCGCTCAAAAAGGAACCGGTAGGCAGGCATCCCATTCTTCCCATTGTAAAGGTCGGCCAGCAGGGCGGCTTCGCTCAAACCGTTCTTCGCAGCCCGCGTGCCGTAGTCGGCAAGATCCGGGCCGATGCGTATGACACCCAGCTGGGGCACGGATTGATGCACATAGTCGCGCGCCACGCTCTGACGCTCGCCCCACCCGCGCGCCTTGTCGCCGCCCTGATCCGGACGGCGCACTTGCTGGGTGTGACAGGCTGCGCATCCTAGGTCTTGGTAAACGAGCTGGCCGTGTGCCGCGATGCCGGGAACGCGCTCGGGAAAGGCTTTGCCCTCGGCATCATCATAGTATGGCGCAAGCTTCCCTAGTTGGGCTTGGGGGCCCATGACCAGTCCAGCCCAAGAGAAAGCTAGGACAAAAAACATCCCGAAGAAGAAAAATGGCCCGGTTTTCATGACACAACCACCTCCCGCGCCGCAGTCCGGCTGAGTGCGGCCGGTGCAAACCTGGCGCAGAGCAACCAGCAGCAATGAACCGCGAGCAAGAGATTGCCGAGCAGCATCAACGCCTGCGCCACCACTGCGAGTTGCAACCAGGGGCGGGTGTGGCTGGCGATAGTGGCGAAAGTCACAGCGGCGTTGTTCAGGTCGCGGCCCTGCACCCAGCCGGCCATGCCCAGACTGGTGACCAAGAGGACAAAGCCGATCAGAACGGAAAGAAAGTGTGCGCGAATCAGGGCAACCGATGGCCAGGTGGCTCCGGCCAGCCGGGGGACCATGTAATAGAGCACACCAAAAAGAATCATGGAGAACGCCCCCAAGGTCAGCTGCTGCTGCGCTTGCTGGAAATAGGTGAACTGTGTCACCATGGCCAGGACATGCGTGGCAAAGATCGCATCAACCATGCCGCTCAGCAGGTAAGCAAGAATGCCGATGGCGACAAAGATCAATACGGTGCTGCCATCCGGGCGAAAAACCCCGCGCAAATTCACAAAGAGAATGATGTGGTGGAAGAGCACAAGGATGCTGCTCACGATGCCAACCGTCGCGATCCAAGCGGGGACCGGCCCGCCAATCAGATGGCGCCCCCCCATCCAAGTGCCAAACGCCAATAGCGCCCAAAAACCATAGATCGCAAAATCATAACCGGGCAGCACCCGGCCGGTGATCTTCGGCACGAGATAGTAGGCCGACGCCAATGCGACTGGCGCCAGCCAGAGGCTGATGAGATTTTGCGCATACCAGGTGGCCACGACCATCTGCAACGTCCCGCGCATCGGCAGGAATGTGAGCATCACCTGCGTGGCGGAGAAGAACCAAGGCAGAAGAAACAGTGCGGCGACCGCATACCACTGGGTGGCGTAGGTCTGCACCGTGCGCCGGCCAGTCCAAGCCAGCACGCCGGGCACCGCCATCGCCGCATAGGCAACCAGCATGAGCGGCTGCACATACCGCGGTATCTGCAACATCGGGTGGGAAGTGGTGTAGCCCGCGGCAATGCCCACAAGGCCCAGCACCAAGGCCAGATTCCAAAATACGCCGCCGAGGATGACGTAGTTCGCGCCACGGAGACCGTCGCCGCCAAGCCGGACCAACAGCCAGAGTGCAGCCGCCAAGCCGGCGTTGATCGCCCAGCCATAGATGAAGACCGTCTCCTGCACGGCCTGGAGGCGTCCATAGGTCAGCCAAGCGCAGTCCGCCAGCAGGCCCGGACTATGCAGTTGCAGCAGGCTCAGCAAGGCAAGGGCTCCGCCCACCACGAGCCAGAGCAGCGCAAAGGCCGTAAGCAGTCCCAGCGGACAGCGAGCGGAGGCGTCGATCCCATCGGCCTCGGCCGAGGCATGATTGGGGGGAACAGTGATCATCTCGTAAAGGTCTGGCCGGGGTTAGCGCTTGGCACTGTAGTGCTGAACCGTCAGTTCCATGGCACGTTTGACCGGCAGTTGCACCACCCCTGCCGACTGATCGATCCAAGCATAGGCGTGGCTTTGTTTCTGCTCTTTGGCGCGCAGCTCGGCGAGCCTGGCCGCACGCTCTTCCGGAGTCCGTATCCCGTCACCAATGAACGGACCGGACTGCCGCGGCAGATACACCATGTAAACGAGGAGCAGGAAAAGCGCGAAGCCGGCCAAAATGCCCACGACCGACAGGATGGGCGCCGGTTTGGAAGATGCGTTGGTATCACCCATGGGAAGTGAGGCATTCCTTGATCCGCGGGTCGCGGAGGGGAAGCAGTTTGGCGCGCGGGAAACTCCGCAGGTAGGCCCAGACGCAGATGCCGCCGACACCGACGGTGGCCGTGATGCTCCAGAGCAGGGTGAGGGAAAAGAAGGGCAGGGAGTTGCCATGCACGTCCTTCATTGCGGGCAGGATGTTGTAGCAGATATCGAGGAAGATGACGGCAAGAATCCAGAGGGAGATGAAACGCATCTTGGAGTGTGTGACCTTGTGGCGGTAGGAAAGCAGGAACAGGAAGGGCACGACGAAGTGGCCGAAGAGAATGCCGATGATACCCACATATTTCCACTGGTTGGGCGAACCGTCCGTGTTGATTTCGCGGAGATTATACCAGAAGGTTTCCTCGGGCACGTTGGCATTCCAGATGAGAAAATACTGGGAGAAAGTCACGTAGGCCCAGAACACCGTGAAGGCGAGCATCAGCTGGCCGATGGAATGCCAGTGGTTGGTGTTGAGGATGCCCTTGTAATCGCCGCGATACCACAGCCACAGCATGATCAGCACGCCGATCGAAAGCGCTCCGCGCACACAGTTGGCGAAAAACCACACGCCATACATCGTCGAGAACCAGTGATACTCCAGACTCTTCACCCAGTAGATGGAGGCGAAGGTCAGCGTCAGCGCACCCAGCGGCAGACCGAAGGCGGCGGTCCGACGGTTCATAAATGTCCATTTGATGTCCCCGTCAGCATCCTGGCTGAAGGAGGCTTTGCGCAGCCGGGCCGACAACCAGACCCAGATCGCAAAGAAGCCGACCGTCATCCCGATGAACATATTGAGGTTCAGGAAGCTGGCCTTCTTCAGGTAAAGCGGATCGTGGCCCACCGTGTGGCCGCCGTGCAATACGCCACCCGGATTCATCCACGGCCAGATCATGTCGTGTGAACCCAGCAGCGAGACAATGACCAGCGGGGCGAAGAGCAGGGCCAGCCACTTGAAGGCAGCCAGACCGTGCTCAAACTGCCGCCGCAGCAGCACCGACCA
>CAJBES010000203.1 GCA_903952145.1 uncultured Opitutaceae bacterium
CGACGCCGGACTTTGTGCGCAGCTCGGAGCGTCGGCCCACGCCACCATCATCGCCCGTTTCTCGCCCGAGGTCATCGGGGCGCGCTACCGCCGCCGGCTTGAGGGCATCGCGTGTTTTTGAGCTGACGCGGGTGCGCCGACTTTTTCCTCGCCGGGCCGGGCGATTTTCGGGACCTTGGCCCCCTATTTTCGTCCTGAAATCCATCTCTCTCCGCCGCTTGGGGGCCGCCTTCGCCCGCCCTGCCCATGGTCTTTAGCTCGCTTTTATTTCTCTACGCCTTCCTGCCCGTATTCCTCGCGCTCTATTATCTGGCGCCGCTGCAATACCGCAACGCCGTCGCGCTGGCCGGCAGCCTGCTGTTCTACACGTGGGGTGAGCCCGTCTTCGCCGCCATTCTGATCGGCGTCAGCGTCTTTGGCTACCTTGTCAGCCTGTGGCTCGCGCGGTTGCCCATGGAGGCCCGGGCGGCGCGGCGCGGGGTGCTCGCCCTGGGCCTCACTTTCTATCTCGGACTCCTGCTCTGGTTCAAATACAGCAATTTCTTCGCTGCGCAGCTCAACGGGGTCCTCGGCTGGCTCCAGCACGGCAGTGTGGTCTGGACCGCCGTCGCGCTCCCGCTCGGCATCTCCTTCTTCACCTTCCAGAAAATCAGCTATCTGGTGGACGTTTACCGCGGCACCAACCGCCCCGCGCGCAACCTCCTAGACTATCTCCTTTTCGTCGCGCTTTTCCCGCAGCTCATCGCCGGGCCCATCATCCGCTACCACGACATCGCAGCGCAGATCGAGCAGCGTGACCACTCCTGGGCCAAGTTCCTCTCCGGTGCCTGGCGCTTCCTCCTCGGCCTCACCCGCAAGGTCCTCATCGCCAATCCGCTCGGTGCCGTCGCCGACCGGGTCTTCGCGCATGACCTCGGCACGCTCCCGATGCCCTACGCCTGGATCGGCCTCCTCTGCTACGCTTTTCAGATCTACTTCGATTTCTCCGGCTACTCCGACATGGCCATCGGTCTCGGCCGCATGATGGGCTTCGAGTTCACCGAGAACTTCGAACGCCCCTACACCGCGCGCTCCATCACGGAATTCTGGCGCCGCTGGCACATCTCCCTGTCAACCTTCATGCGGGACTACCTCTACATCCCGCTCGGCGGCAACCGCGTCGCGCCGTGGCGCGCAAAGTTCAACCTCTGGTTCGTCTTCCTCGTCTCCGGCTTCTGGCACGGCGCAAGCTGGAACTTCGTCTGCTGGGGCGCCTACCACGGCACCTTGCTCTCGCTCGAGCGCGCGCTGGGCCGGCCGCGGCTGGCCCGCCTGCCCGCGCTGCCCGCCACCCTGCTCACCTTCGCCCTCGTGCTGGCGGGCTGGGTGTTCTTCCGCGCCGCCACTCTCACCGACGCCCTGGCCTACTTTGGCCGCCTCTTTGCCTGGTCGAGCTGGCCCGACGTGCTGGCCAACCCCGAACTTCTCTGGCCCGATGTCATCGGTCGCCGCACTTGGTGCGTGCTCGGGTTCGCCGCCTTTTTCAGTTTCATCCCGGAAACGTGGTGGCGCCGGCGCGGCTGGGACGAAGCCCTGCCCGCCACCCGCTCCCAGGCGGTCCTGCGCATCCTGCTCGGTGCCGCCGGCCTGTTCCTGGCCAGCGCCGCGCTCGCCAATCAGAGCTACAATCCCTTCATTTATTTCCGCTTCTGAGGCCGCCGTGCCATGAAGATCCGCGCCCAACCCCTCCTCGCCCTCGGCTTCGCCGGCCTGCTCTGGTTTGTCGGCCTCCAGACCTATTGGCCTCTCCTGCCCCAGGGCGCCCAGCTCCGCGGCGTGACCACCGAGGCCGCCCCCCCGGTGTGGGACTGGACCGCGTTGCACAGCGGCGTCACGTTCCGCGCCATCGAGAACTGGTTCAGCACCCACGTTGGATTCCGCAATTTCTGGGTCCGGCTCGACAACCAGGTCACTTACTCGCTCTTCGGCGAGACCGAGCGGCGCAGCGAGGGCACCCATGTAGTCGCCGGGCCGGGCGACTGGCTGTTTGAACACCACTACATCACCCACGCCGTGAACCCCGGCGGCACCACCGAGGCCGAACTGCGCCAGTCTTTCGTCCGCCTCCGCCGCGTGCAGGACAAACTCGCCGCCCGTGGCGTGCCCCTCCTGCTCCTCGTAGCCCCAAGCAAGGTCGAGACCTATCCCGAGCACGTGCCCGCGGCATATTGGGGCGGCCGCGATCCCGCCCAGGTGACGACCACATTCGAACGCGGCCGCCCGCTGCTGGCCGCATACGGCATCAACTTCTACGACGGGCCCGCACGGTTCCGCGAATGGAAGCAAACCATGCCGGACAACCTCTTCACCCGCTCCGGCACGCACTGGAGCTACTATTCCGCCTACCATGTGCTCAACGAGCTCCGCGACCGGCTCAACCCCGTCATGCGCCACCCCCTCCCCGAGTTCCGGCTCAAGGCGCTGCACAACCGCAAGCCGCTCGGCGCAGACGAGGACCTGCTCGCGTTGATGAACCTGCTCGTTGACACGCCCCACCGCCACCCCACGCCCTCTCCTGACCTTGCGGCCCAGACCGCTGTGCCGGTGGATAAACTGCCCCGCATCCTCTGGGTTCACGACAGCTTTGGCTGGCCGCTCATCGAATTGCTTTATGCCGCCAACGCCGCCCGCCCCTCGGAGTCGCTTTATTATTTTCAGAATGCCTACGCCATCCCCGGCGGCGTGAAAACCGACCGCGACCTCGCCAAGATCAACTGGGAAACCTACCTCAAGGACTATGACGCAGTCGTCCTGGTCTGGACCGAGATTGCCTTCGACTCCATGGGCTGGGGATTTTTCGAAGCGGTCGATCAGCACCTGCCCTGACCTGCTTCCCCCGCCATGCGCGCGCTGCTCACCCGTTGCCATCCGGCCCTGCTCTTTCTGGGTGTCGTGCTCGCCGTGGCGTTCAGCACCTACGTGTTCTACCGCCAGCAATACGCCGGCGCCACCGACTGGTTCGGCTACTGCCAGCAGGGGCAATTGCTCCGGCAGGGACGCATCGCGCTGCCCCTCGAGCTGCCCCTCAGGGAATTTCCCGCCGCGGTCCCGTTCGGCTACTTTGCTTCCGGCGACCTCGCCCTCCCGCAATATACCCCGGGCTTTCCGCTGCTCCTCGCCCTGGCGGGCTTGCTGCAGCTGGAGTATTTCGTCAACCCCGTGATCGGCCTCCTCGGCTGCGTGTTGTTCTTCCTGCTTGTCCGGGATGTCACGGGGCCATGGACCGCTGCGGTGTTCACCATGCTCTGGGCGTTTTTTCCCATCGTCGTTTTCAGCAGCACGGTTCTCATGAGCGATATGGTCGCGGCGGTCGGACTGCTCGCCGCGTGGTGGCTCTACCGGCGTGAGCGGCTCCTGCTTTCGGCGTGCGTGCTCGGCTTCAGTTTCAGTGTCCGGCCGACCAACGTGCTTTTCCTGCTCGCCTTCGCCCTTCCCCTGTGGCGCGACCGGCGCCTGCTCCGTTACGGGCTCTGGCTCGCGCTGCCCTGCGCGCTCTATGCGCTCTACAACCAGGCCGTCTATGGCGCACCCTGGCGCACCGGCTACTCCGACATCATTAACGACCTGCAACCCGGAGTCTTTCTCAGTCACTTCACTTTCTACCTCCGGGAAACCGTCCGCCAACTCGGTTGGCCGCTCGCCGGTCTGGCCCTGCTGGGCCTGACGGTGCCACACCGCGACCGGCTTTTCCACGTCATCTGGTTTGTGCTCTTTCTCGGCTTCTACTCCTTCTGGTGGGCCGGGGGCGACCGCTGGTGGTGGACGCGCTTTCTGCTCCCCGCCTACGCCCCGCTCTTCTTGCTCGCTGCCTTGGGTTTCGACCGCGTCCGCAGCTGGATGCTGGTGCGATTTCCGCGTCCCGACTGGCAGCCCGTCCTCGGCGCCGTCCTGCTCGGCGCCCTGGCGCTCACGCCGCTTTACTCCATCCGGCTCGCCCGTGATGAGGGTGACGTCTTTGTGCCGCACAAGGGCATCGAATATTTTGAGGTGGTCAGGCGCATTCAACTCGTGGCCCCGCCCGGCAGCTACGTCGGCAGCGTCGAGTTCGGCGGCGCCCTCCTGCTTTATTCCGACCTGAAGCATTTTAGCTCGGTCTTCGAAAACTCCCTGCCGCTCGTGCGTGAGGTGCTGCAGCGTGGTCGCGCCGCCTACCTGGTGGTCGAGCCCTGGCACCGCGATCGCGATGTCATCCTCCGGCTCCTCGCCGCCTACCCGCACGAACGCCTGCCCGACATTCCGGTCTGGAGCGGCCTGCAGGTCTATGAATTGCATCTGCCGCCCGTCGCCACACCCTGAGCCGCCCTCCGCGCATGTTCCTCCTTGACCTCTCCCACACCAGCCACACCCGGGCGCGCACCGGCATCCAGCGCGTCGCCCGTTCGCTGCATGTCACCCTCGGTGCGGCGGGCTGCGGCATCACGTGGGACCCGCACGCCGGCCACTGGCGCAAGTTGGAACCGTGGGAAGCCGCCGGCCTGCAAAGTACCGCGCCGGCCGCGCACCGCGGCGCGCACTGGCCCTGGCCGGCCCGCCTCCGCGGGCGCTGGCAGCGCCTCTCTCGCCAGGCACCGTCGCACCTGCCCGCCACCGCCGGCCTCATCGTGCCCGAGTTGTTTTCTCCCGCTGTTGCCACCGCACTGCCGGCGCTTCTCGCCACCGTGCACGGGCCTCGCGTCGCGCTCTTCCACGACGCCATCGCGCTGAAGTTTCCCGAGTTCTCTCCCGCCAGGACCGTCGGCCGCTTTCCTGCCTACCTGCAGGAACTGCTCGCCTTTGATGGCATCGCCGCCGTCTCCGCCGACTCGCGCGACACCCTTCTCGACTACTGGCGCTGGCTCGGACTCACCCGCACTCCCCCCGTCATCGCCCTGCCCCTCGGCCTTGGGCAATTTAACGTATTAGGTGAAAACCAGCCCGGGGCGAATCCGCCGGTCGTGCTCTGTGTCGGCACCATCGAGGGGCGCAAAAACCACCTCGCCCTGCTTGAGGCCGCCGCGTCGCTCTGGGCCGGCGGCCGTGTTTTCCGCCTGCAACTCCTGGGCCTCGCCCACCCGCAGACGGGCCGCGCCGCCCTTGAGCGCATCCGGGCCTTGCAGGCCGCCGGCCGGCCGCTGCACTACGCCGGACCCGTGCCAGACGCCACACTGCATCGGGCCTACGCCGCCTGTGCGTTCACGGTCTACCCCTCGCTCATCGAAGGCTTCGGCCTGCCGGTTCTCGAAAGCCTGGCTCACGGGAAACCATGCATCTGCTCCGGCCGCGGCGCCCTCGGCGAGTCTGCGCGCGACGGCGGCTGCCTCACGCTTGACCGTGTTGACGCCCCGGCACTCGTCGCCGCCATGGACCGGCTGCTGACGGATGCCCCCATGCATGCAGCCCTCGTCGCCGCCGCCCGGGCGCGGAAGTTTCGCACCTGGTCCGACTACACCGCCGAACTGACGGCCTGGATGCAAACCCTCCCGCACTCCTGACGGCGCACAGTGGCTCGGGGCCAGGGCAGGCCCGCAGCTGGCAGGCGCCGGGTGGAAAACCTGCCGCCGCTGGTTGGTTTTGGGCCTACCGCAGTCGAGGTTGGGCGTTTCGCGCAGTTACACGGCGCCCCGCCTTTCAGTTTGCCAGCGCGCCACCCCGCCCCAAGGTTGCCCCGTTCCCATGGCGCTCTCCTTCTTTTCCAGGCACAAAAAAGCGGTGCTCAACCGCTGTCGTGAAGACTACGCGACCAAGATGCGGTTGAAATATGCGCCCTACTACCATGCCATGGAGGCGCAGAGTGGCACGAGCATCCGGCTCGACGGCCGCGACATGATCATGCTTTCGAGCAACGACTACCTCGGGCTGTCGTTCCACCCCAAGGTCATCGAAGCTGGCCGCGCCGCCCTGCTCAAGTGGGGCACCAGCCCCACCGGGGCCCGCACTTCCAACGGCTCCCGCGCCTACCACGTCGAATTGGAGAACCACCTCGCCACTTTCCTCGGCCGTGAAGCCTGCCACGTCCATGCCGCCGGCTACCTCTCCTGCATGTCCGGCATCGCCTCCTTTGCCACGAAAGGCGACGTCATCTTCGCCGACAAAAACCTCCATTCGTGCCTGTGGGACGGCATCCGCCTCTCGATGGCCACGGTCGAGCGCTTTTCCCACAACAGTCCTGACGACCTCCGCGAAGTCGCCGCCGCCGCCAATCCCGCCGTCCCCAAGCACCTTGTCGTCGAAGGCGTCTACTCGATGGAAGGCCACATCTGCCGTCTGCCCGAACTCTCCGCCATCGCCGACAGCTACGGCTGCTTCACCGTGCTGGACGACGCCCACGGCTTCGGCGTCCTCGGCCGCCAGGGCCGCGGCACCGTCGACCACTTCGGCCTCAACGACAAGGTGGACCTCATCTGCGGCAGTCTCTCCAAGTCGCTCGCCAGCACCGGCGGCTTCGTCGCCGCCTCCAGCGAGGTCATCGAATACCTCCGCACCAACTCCAAGCAGACCATCTTCAGCGCCGCGCTCAGCCCAAGCCAGACCGCCATCGCCAACGCCGCGCTCGAGATCATGCAGACCGAGCCCGAGCACCACGAACGCCTCTGGAACAACACTAAAAAATACCGTGCCATCCTGAAGCGACTCGGCCTCGATACTTGGGACAGCGAAACCCCCGCTGTCCCGATCGTGCTCGGCTCGAAGGAACGCGTTTATACCTTCTGGCGCGCCCTCTTCGAGAAAGGTGTGTTCACCGTCATGTCCATTGCGCCGGCCGTGCCCGCCGGCAAGGACCTCATCCGCACCGCCGTCTCCGCCCTCCATACCGACGAGCAGCTGGAGCGCATTGCGGACGCCATGGCCTATGCGGTGAAGAAAAACGGCTGAGTGCAGACGGTCGTTTTTCGCGTGGGCGCCAAGGCCCTTTTGGGCAATGGCTGCGCCCCGGAGTGACGAGTGCGTGCATCAATAGGAGGGCAGGCACTCCTGCCTGCCGATGGGAAAAGCAAACGGGAGGGCCAATCCGCGGGCATGAGTGCCCGCGCCCCGGAGTGGCTCTTTCGCAGGCCGCCTGCTGGCGGGCGCTTCGGGCTTCCACCAGCTGATGCCTGCCGCCATTCAACCCCAGGGCATGTAAACGCTTCGGGCGATTGATGTCAGCACGAGCAAATGTGTCTTGCCGAATCGAAAATGCTCTACGCGCCTAACCCCGTCCGCAGCGTCGCCGCCGCACCCGCCCAGGTCGGCAGCGGCCGGGCGGCGGCCGCGGCCGCCAGCTCCGCCCGCCACGCGTCATCCGTGAGCATCCGCCGCAGCGCGTCCCGCCATGCCGCGGCCTCAGCCACCGGCACCGGCACGCAACCCCCGCCGTCGGCGTTCTCGCGCAGCACCGGCAGATCGCTGCACACACAGGGCACACCGTGCCAGAGCGACTCAAGCAGCGGCAGCCCGCAGCCCTCGGCCCGGGTGGGAAAAACCGTCGCCCGCGCCTGCGCATAGAGCCGCGCCAGCGCGGTGTCATCCGCCGCCGCGTGGTGGTGCAGCCCGCGGCGGGTGCG
>CAJBES010000204.1 GCA_903952145.1 uncultured Opitutaceae bacterium
CGGAAGACCGCTTCGAGACCCTGGGGGTTGCGCTGCTTTTCAGGCACGCCCTTCTGCAGAAAATCCAGATACGAAGTGATCTGGATTTCGATCAGGTTGGGCGGTTGAATGACTTCGCGGAGTTTGCCGAAGTTAATTCGTTCGGAAGGAGTGCGGTCGGCCATGGGAATTTCCGGTTGATTTAAGCAAAAAATGAAAGAGGCACGCGCTCAGGGAGCGGTGCGAAAGCAACATAAACGAAAAAAGAAAAAGCCAAAGGACAGGCCGCGCGGAGAAACGGCCTGTCCCGAAGTTTTCGGATGAACTGCGACGGAAAACGCCAAGCGGACTTACTTAAGCTCGACCTTGGCCCCGGCGGCCTCGAGCTTTTTCTTAATATCCTCGGCTTCGGTCTTGGAGGCGCCTTCCTTGACGGGTTTGGGTGCAGCCTCAACGAGATCCTTGGCTTCTTTGAGACCCAAGCCGGTAATGGCGCGGACTTCCTTGATGACGCTGATCTTGTTCGGACCCGCCTCGATGAGGACGACGTTGAACTCGGTCTTCTCTTCCGCGGGAGCGGCCGCGACGGCCGCGGCAGCGGAAACACCCCACTTGCCTTCAAGGTCTTTGACAAGCGCGGCGAGATCGATGACCGACTGGCTCGAAAGCCACTCGATGACTTGGTCTTTGGTGATATTGCTCATGATGTGATTACTCCTCGGGCGGGCTAGCGGTTTCGGGAGGTGAAACGCGTTTAAGAGACGTATCCCCTAGCCTGCTCTTTTGGATGTTCTGACTTCCGGGCTCGCGCCCGGAAAAGGGTTGAAATTTGAAGGTTGGTTTCAGGCGGCCGGAGCAGCAGACCGCTCCTTCATCACCTTGGCATCGAGCACGCGGACGAAGGCCGCAGCGTTGCTGCTGAGGAGGCCGAGGAACTGCGCCCGCAGGGCCTCGAACGAGGGCAGGTCGGCGATCGTGGAGAGATCGGTGGCGCTGATAAGCTTCTGCTCCAGCACGCCGACCTTAATCTCGAGTTTCTGCTTTTCCTCGAAGAATTTTTTAAGGATCTTCGCCACGCCGGCGGAGTTCTTGCCGCCGACCACCACTGCCGTCGGGCCAATGAGTGCGCTTTCGAATGCGGGCAGGCCGAGGGCCTTGGCCGCAACGCGGAGCGAACTGTTCTTCACCACGTGGAACTCAGCCTTCTCGGCCTCGAGGCGTTTGCGCAGCTCGGCGACATCGGCGACGGTGACATTCGTGAAGTTGGCGAGGATGACGTAATCGGACTTCTTGAGGTGGGTCTCGACTTCAGTGATCAGATATTTTTTTTCAGCTCTCATGGTCGTGACTCCTTAGTATTTGCTAAACTCCGCGGCGGCGATGCGCACAGCCGGGCTCATGCTCGACGAGACGGTGATGGATTTGATGAACTGACCGCCCTTGAAGGTGGCGGGCTTGGCTTTGCCGATGGCCTCGATGACCGCCTGCACGTTTTCCAAGATCTGGGCGTTGGTGAAGGAGCGCTTGCCCACGCCGACGCCGATGTTGGCAGTCTTATCCATCTTGAACTCCACGCGGCCAGCCTTCACGGCTTTGATGCCGGCGGCGACATTGTCGGTCACCGTGCCGCTCTTCGGATTGGGCATGAGGCCCTTGGGGCCGAGGACGCGAGCGAGGGTGCGGACCTGCTTCATGGCCTCGGTCGTCGCGATGGCGACATCGAAATCGAGCCAGCCCTCGTTGATCTTGGCCATGATATCCTGCAGGCCGGCATAGTCGGCACCGACTGCGATAGCCTCCTCCGGTTTGTCGGTGAAGACCACAACGCGGACCTTCTTACCCGAACCGTTCGGCAACGGCGTGGTGCCGCGGACGTTTTGTTCGCCGGAGGTGGCGTTGACGCCCAGACGGATGGAAAGCTCGACGGTTTCGTCGAACTTGGCCTTGGGAAATTTGGCCAGAACTGCCACTGCTTCCGGCAGCGGATATTCCTTAGTGAGATCAGCAACCTTGACGGCGCTGACGTAGCGTTTGCTGTGTTTTATTGGCATTGATGACTCCTTGCGGTGCGAACGTCTGGACGGACTCCCGCGGTGAGTTGGTTGGGTTATGGACGAAATTAGTCGACGACCTCGATGCCCATGTTGCGGGCGGTGCCGGCGATGACCTTGATACCTGCGGCCTCATCCTTGGCGTTCATGTCGGCCTTTTTGATCTTCCAGATCTCTGCCAGCTGCTTTTTGGTGACTTTGCCGACCTTGTCTTGGTTGGGTTTGCCCGAGCCGGAGGCGATGTTGGCGGCCTTCTTAAGCAGGACGGAAGCTGGGGGTGACTTGAGGATGAAGGTGAAACTCTTGTCGGTATACACCGTAATGACGACGGGCAGGATCATGCCATTCTGGTCTTTTGTCTTGGCATTGAACTCTTTGCAGAACGTCATGATATTGACGCCTTTTGCACCGAGCGCGGGGCCGACCGGGGGCGCGGGGTTTGCGGCACCGGCAGGCAGTTGGAGACGGATGTAACCTTGGATCTTCTTAGCCATGTGAGTGGAAGTGGTGGATGGTTAGTTTGCGTTGGACGAACGTCGGCGGTTGTAAAGAGTGCGTCGCATCACTCGGTGATACGTTGCACCTGCCAGTATTCGAGCTCGACCGGGGTGAATCGGCCAAAAATGGAAACAGAAATTTTGAGTTTACCCCGGTCGGGATCGATTTCGTCGATGCGTCCGGTGAGATTTGTGAAGGCGCCATCGGTGATTTTCACTTCCTCGCCTATGGCGTATTGGACTTTCGGAACTTCCTTGCCATTGGCCGCCTCGATGCGGGCGCGGATTTCGTCAATCTCAGTCTGGCGCAATGCGGCGGGCGCCTCACCGCCGACAAAGCCGATGACCCCGGCGACTTCCTTCACAAAATACCACGGCTTGTTGATGACCTTCTTGTCCTCGTCATAGAGCCGCACCTGGATGAAGACGTAGCCCGGGTAGAGTTTGCGCGTCTTGGTGGATTTCTTCCCATTTTTGACTTCGGAGACAATCTCCGTGGGCAGCAGCACCTCAAAGATGAAATCGTCCAGCTCCTCAACCTTCTTAAACTTCTCGATGTAGGCCTTCACCTTGTTCTCCTGGCCGGAGAGCGTGTGCAGGGCAAACCACTGGGCACCGGCGGGCGCGGTCGTCTGGGTGGGCATGGCGGGCACGGTTAGCTGACAAACTTCGTGAACAGATCCACGAATTGGTAGAGTGAAAAGTCGCTGATGCCGGTGAAAACACCGAGGATGACGGCCGCAACCAGCACCACGATGGTGGAGTCGCGCAATTCCGACTTGGTCGGCCAGGTGGCTTTTTGGAGCTCACCGACCATTTCACCGAAGAAGATGCGGGTGCTGCGGAACGGGTTTTTCATGAACTTAATTTTGGCAGGCGCGGAGGGAATCGAACCCCCAACCAACGGTTTTGGAGACCGCTACTCTACCAATTGAGCTACACGCCTGTGTGATGGATTTTTAGACAACGCAGCCGAGGCTCCAAAAACGAAGCCTCGGCGGGTTGGGTTAAACGTTTGCAGGGCAGCGTTACTCGATGATCTCGGTGATACGACCCGCCCCGATGGTGCGACCACCTTCGCGAATGGCAAACTTCTGGGTCTTTTCCATCGCAATCGGCACGATCAGCGCAATCTCCACCGCGATGTTGTCGCCGGGCATGATCATCTCGACACCCGCGGGCAGTGTGACCACGCCCGTGACATCCGTCGTGCGGAAGTAGAACTGCGGACGGTAGCCGTTGAAGAACGGTGTATGCCGGCCACCCTCGTCCTTCGAAAGCACGTAGATTTCGGCCTTGGCTTTCGTGTGCGGAGTGATCGATTTGGGCGCCGCGATGACTTGGCCGCGCTCAATGCCGTCTTTTTCCACGCCACGCAGCAGAATGCCGACGTTGTCGCCCGCCTGACCGCGATCAAGCAGCTTGCGGAACATTTCGATGCCTGTGACCACCGTTGTGGTCGTGTCGCGCAGGCCCACGATCTCAACGGCGTCGTTGAGCTTGCAAACGCCGCGTTCGATACGGCCGGTGGCAACCGTGCCGCGGCCGGTGATCGAAAACACGTCCTCAACGGACATGAGGAAGGGCTTGTCCATCTCGCGCTGCGGCTCAGCGATCTCGGCGTCGATCGCATTCATCAGATCAGCGATCGCTTTTTCACCCTCTGGTTTGCCCTCAAGGGCGGCGGTGGCGGAACCGCGGATGATCGTGGCTTTGTCGCCGTCGAACTTGTATTTCGTAAGCAGCTCGCGGATCTCCATCTCGACAAGATCGAGGAGTTCGCTGTCATCGAGCAGGTCGACCTTGTTGAGGAACACCACGATATTCGGCACGCCGACTTGGCGGGCGAGGAGGATGTGTTCGCGGGTCTGGGGCATCGGGCCGTCGGCAGCGGAGACCACGAGGATCGCGCCGTCCATCTGCGCGGCGCCGGTGATCATGTTCTTGACGAAGTCGGCGTGACCAGGGCAGTCCACGTGAGCGTAGTGGCGCTTGTCCGACTCGTATTCGACGTGCGCCACGGCGATCGTGACCGTCTTTGTGGCGTCGCGCACAGTGCCACCCTTGGCGATGTCTGCGTAGGATTTGACCTCAGCGAGGCCTTTCCGCGCCTGACACGCCAGAATCGCAGCGGTCAGTGTCGTCTTGCCGTGATCGATGTGGCCGATAGTGCCGACGTTTACGTGCGGTTTTTTGCGTTCGAATGTGGCTTTAGCCATGTTGAGTGTGGACGGATGTTTGGGTTTGGATGACGGAAAGTGACCTCTGGTTTAACGTCTTAGAAGCCATTCGACGTGTTTTTCAGCAATGGAGCCCAGAACCGGGCTTGAACCGGTGACCTCGTCCTTACCAAGGACGTGCTCTGCCAACTGAGCTATCTGGGCAGACCAAGGGAGTGCCAAAAAACGGGAAAGAGGTGAGAAAGTGAAGGGGGCGTTTTTCCCCGTCAACTGCAAATTTGCGTATTTCCCCTAAAAACTACGGCCCCACGCAAACGCGATAAACTCCAGGGGACAAACGCCCGCCAATGCGCAGGGTATTGACGAGAAAATCTTGAATATACAAGTCAAGCCGCTCGTCGCCAGAGCGAATCATGATAGCGGGTGGACCGATCAGACCGGCGGCATCCACCGCCAGTAAAAACTCCAAGGGCCGCCAAACGCTCAGTGTCAATTGGTCTACCGGGACCACCAAGATCATTATTTGGTGGCCATCGCTGGCTGATATCACTTCCACCCTAGCTCCTCGGCCGGTGAGATTTTGAATGCTAGGGTCGGTTCTGCCGATGCCTAGAAAAGGCTGCTGGGGTTCCAGCAATGCCAAGGCCTCGGATGCCTTGGTCGGCACTTCGATCACCGCGGGAAACGCCAGTGCCAACCCGACTTCACTAAAAGTGAGTTTAGGTCTATAATTTTCAAAGACCCGGTCTGTATGACGTATTAAGTTGTTTGGTAACGCTTTCCGCCCTACGTTCCATTCTGTAGGAAGAAACATTGGCGTTGGATCAAATAGCATAGCCTCCTCATTAAGCAAGGCATCACCGGAAACCGGGTCCAAGCGGGTCAGACCCATCGTAATACCTCCTTGCAACGCTGTGTGCGCCGATTCAGTGGCCGGTTTTGTCGCCTGCTCTGGCATGCGAAACAGCAACAGAAGGCTAGCAAACACAATTGCCGCCAGAAGCACCGCTAGCCCCCACATCCGGCGTTCTTCCCTGTCCAAACTCATTTTCATGGCCGGCTTGCACCGGATTCGGATCTCCCGGGTTCCATGGCTCCGACTACCACCCTAGTGAAACCAGCAGCATGGGCTGCACTGGCGATGTCGGTGAGGTCAGTGACCGGAACCTTGCTGGCGCTCACCCGCACGAGGAGGGAAGGTTGCTTGGCCTGCTTGGCCTGCACTGTCAGCCACTCACGCAATTGCTCGAAATTGATCGCTCCGTCATCGACAAAAATCAGCCCCGGTCGGATGACGCTGATCACATGGGTCGTGCGCGAGGCGCCCGCCAGCGCCCCTGGCATCTCCGGCATGATGAAGTCCACTCCGAGACCTGGAGCCAGCACGAATGGCGAGCCGAACAGCATGAAAAACATCACGACCAACCCGCCGTTCACGAGAAACACAAAATCGAGGTTTCGCGGCGCGGGTCGCAAATGCGAGGCGAGGTCAAGTGGCCGTGTGATCATGGGTTTGCACTGTCGGAGTGTCGCCGACGGGTGCGCGGTATTCCGTGAGCAGGTATTTCATGATTTCATTTCCCGCCCATTCCACATCGCGGACAATCGACCGCACACGCCCTGTCAGGAAATGGTGCGCCAGATGCGCCGGGATCGCGAGTACCAGACCCCCGGACGTGCTCAAGAGTGCCTGCCACATGCCGTTCGCCAATGCGCTCGCAGGCATGTAGTCCTTCTCAAACGCGAAGAAGGTCGTCGCCATCCCGAGGATCGTGCCCAGCAGTCCGACCAGCGGCGCCACCTGCGCGAGTGCCGCGATGGAGCCTAACCGGCGCTCTAATGCCGGGATCTCCAGCACCGCCGCCTCCTGCACGTAAAAACGCATTTTGTCCGCATCGTCGTCAGCATGGAGCAGCGCAGCTTTTACCACCGCCGCCACCGGGCCCGGTGTCTCCTCGCACACTGTGAGCGCCTCCACGATGCGCCGCTTCGACAGAATGTTTTTTATGCCGCCGATGAATTCTATGGACCGGATCTGGCCACGATGCAGGAACAGCGCTCGTTCCACGAAAAGCATGAACGCAACAAGCCCCATCGCGAGCAGCACCCACATCATCGGGCCGCCCTTGGCAAATATACTGAATTCAAACAAAGACATTGGGGTAGGGTTTAGACCGCGCGCATGGGTTTAGGCAAACTTCCAAGTGGGCGCGCTTTCACTCGGGTTTCGTCCCGCCCAAGGGAAAGCGTCCCAGCCGCGACTTCGCGAGTGTGGCGCCGGGCAGCTTCGTGCTGAGGATGAGGCTCCAGGCGTCGCGCGCCTGGTCGAGCATCGCCTGTTGCTCATAGAGTCCGCCGAGTTCGAGGAGGGTGCGCGACATCCAATAGCGCCCCTTGGCGCCGAGTTGGGCCGCGTGCGTCTCGTCGAGCAGGAAGGCCGTCACCACGTCGCGCCACCATACCGCCTCGGCGCGGTCTGGCTGACCGCGCTTTGCCAGCAGGTAGCCAAGGTTGAAACCCGCCTCGACGCGCGCATCCACCGGTGCGTCAACGCGGTCCCGCAGTTGCTCGAAAAGCGCGATGGCGCGCTCCGTGTGGCCGCTGGCGCGCAATGACTGCGCATTGTGGCACTCGGCCAGCGCGAGTTGGGCGAGCACAACATCCTGATGTTGCGCGAAATTGTTCACGAGCGCCTCGTAGACCTGCTGCGCCTGGGGGAACTGATTCAGTTTGCGCAGTAGATCGCCCTGAGTGAGCCGTGCGTAGAAGACCAGGTCGCTCCGCGGGTATTTGGTCACCATATCCTCGATCAGCTTGTTCGCTTCCTCGAAATTGGCATCCTGCCCCCGCCGCTCGGCATGCAACGCCGCCTGGTAAAGCGCGTAGGGGGCGTAAGTATTGCCGGGAAAATCATCGGCCAGCTTCGTAAGCAGGCGCTGGGCTTCCACCGCCTGATCCTGCTTCGCGTAGTAGTCCGCCTCGACGATGTAGGAATACACGGCTGCATCCGTGCGAGGGAAATCCTCGCGCAATTTCTTCAGCAATGCCAGCGCAGGCTCTTTACGCCCGAGCGCGAAACTCGCCTCCGCTTTCAGCAGTGCTCCAGAACTCGCGATCGCCGTCCGCAACTCGACCCCCACCCCCTCGAGCGGGGCCACCAGCATGTCCACCAGCCGCAGCGTCTGTTCCGCCTGTCCTGCTTCGAATGACAGCCGTGCCTGCAGCCAGGCCATGCGCGCCCGCAATTCCGGCGGTAACCGCGGCGCGCCGTCTGCTGCGCCGAGCAGCTGGTTGACGCGCGCGTAGGCCGCTGTGGTCTGACCGGCAACCTGCAGCGCCCGGGCCAGGTTCCACTCCGCCTGCCAGCGGTTGACCGCATCGAAGACCGGTTCCTGTGCGAGCATATCGAGCTGGGACTGCGCCACATCGAGCCGCCCGCCAAAAATCTCCGCCAGCACGTGCTGGAACATCAGCGCACCCGGGGCCACGCCCTCGGGCACCTCCCCCAGTGCCGCAGTGTAGGCTTCGGCGGCGCTGCGGTAGTCCCGGGCGCGAAACCATGCCTCCGCCACCAGCACACCCAATGCCGCCCGGGTGGGTCCTGCCGGCAACGCCGCCGCCGCCTTGACGGCCTGATCCGCCGCGGTGCGGTAGCGTCGCTGCTCCCAGGCTGTGGCCGTGAGCACCCCAAAAGCGTGGGCCTTGCGCTGCGAGCCGGGGAATTTCTCCAACAGCGCACGCGCATCCTCCTCCGCCTGCAGGTAATTTTTCCCCGCCAGCGCCACCTCCGCCCGGAAAAGCAACAGGTCCTCGAGGATGGGGTGCGGCGCGGCCGTGCCAATCAACAAGTCCAGTTCGCGGCGAAACTGACTTCGGGCCGGGTCCCGGGTCGAGGCCCGGGCCAATGCCTGCACCGCGATACGCTGCTTGTCGCGGTCATCACCGCTGGTGAGCAGCTGCTGCAGCGCGCTGCGTCCGGCCCCGCTTTCGGCGCCGGCAATCAGGCCCAGCAGCAACCGGAAGTCATCTGCTTCGGTGCGTTCCTCCGATGGCAATACGAGAAGCTGGCGCTGCAGTTCGGCCACCGCGTCGCTCTGGCGACCAAGCGCGTTAAGCATGACTGCGTAGGTGCGGGCGAAACCATAGCCGGCCTTGCGCCCCTGCAGTCGCTCCATATTCCGGCGTGCTTCCTCGGCCAGGGTGGGGTCCATCGGTCCGGCACGCAAACGCGCCTGTTCGCGCGCCAGCATGAACCGCGCCCTTGCCATCTCGGAAACCGCCGCCGCCAGCGCCTGCTCGTAGTGCCCGCGTGCCCGGCCAAGGTCGCCCGCCGCATCCGCCAGCAAGCCCTGCAGGAAAAAATACCAGCCACGGTCTTCCGGTGGCAGTTCCTCGGGCTTGAGACTGGCGACCGCTGTGCGGGCTTCGTCAGTTTTCCGCTGCTGCGCCGCAATCAGTGCCGCGCGCAATTGCCACGCAGGTCCCCGCAAGCCAATGTGGCCCTGCAGCGCCAGTGCGGCCTCGACGTGTTTACCCTCATCGAGCAAGGCGGTTGTCAGCGCCAGCGTCATCCGGCCCCGATCCCCGCCCGGCTGTGCAAGCAACTCCCGGTAGAGCGCCGCCGCCGCCGAAGGAAAGCCCAGCTCCTGGGCGCGTTGCGCCGCGGTCAGCGTGAGGGCGTTGCTCCCGGCCGTGGCGGGTGTGACGCCCGGGACGCTGATCAATGGCGTGGGTGCATGCAGTGGCTCCTGCGCCGGTGCCGCCACCGCCATGGCGAGTATGATGATTGGGATGAGACGCATGCGCACGCCGTCAAGTTGCTCGGCCCCATGGAAACAATCAACCGCGTTATAAACAGTTCCGGCTCGCCGTAAAAGGTTCCCGGCCTATGCTCACCCCGTTCGTCCAAACCTTATCTTATCCCTATGAGCGCTCTCATCATCCTCGGCATTCTCCTCGCCTTCATCGCCACCCTCGCCCTCTGGGCCGTTGGCATCTACAATACCCTCGTCTCCCTCCGCAACCGCTTCAAAAACGCCTTCGCCCAGATCGACGTGCAGTTGAAGCGTCGCTACGACCTCATTCCCAATCTCGTCGAGGTCGCCAAGGGCTACCTGAAACACGAGAGCTCCACGCTTGAGGCCGTCATCAAGGCCCGCAACATTGCCTTCGCCGCCTCCCAATCGGCCGCCGCCAACCCCGCCGATGCCAACGCCGTCAAGGGCCTGATTTCCGCCGAGGCCGGTCTCGGGGGTGCCTTGTCCCGCCTCATGATGGTCGCCGAGCAATACCCCGACCTCAAGGCCAACCAGAACATGATGCAACTCACCGAGGAGCTGACTTCGACCGAGAACAAGATCGCTTTCGCACGCCAAGCTTACAATGACAGCGTCATGGGCTACAACACGGCGCGCGAAACCTTCCCCAACGTCATCTTCGCCGGCATGTTCAGTTTTCTCCCCGCCGAACTCTTCAAAATCGAAGACCCGGCCGAACGCACCGCACCGCAGGTCAAGTTCACCTGAACGGAAACCGGTTATTGGGCATGAGCCGGGGTAGTTAGGTCCTGCCGCCTCAACCCTGCCCCATTTTCCACCCCATGGACTTCTTCGAGGCCCAAGCCCGCGCTAAAAAGCGCACCACTCGCCTCGTCGTGCTCTTTGCCCTGGCCGTCCTCGGCACCATTGTCGCCAGCTATCTGGTCGCCATCCTCATTGTCCAGCAGGCCGCACCGCGGGGCCGCCAGCTTGAATCTGATTACTGGCAATACCAACGCACTGCCGTTTGGGATGGCGGCCGGGCGCTGACCCGCTGGTGGGACCCGCAGATCTTCGGGTTGGTCACCGGCGGCATTCTGCTCATCGCCGGCGGCGCCTCCTTGTTCAAATGGCTCAGTTTTCGCGCCGGTGGCAGCGCGGTGGCCGAAAGTGTCGGCGCCCGCCGCCTTGAGCCCGGTCGCGCCACGCCTGACGAACGCCGTCTTCTCAATGTTGTCGAGGAAATGGCCATTGCCTCCGGCGTGCCCATTCCCGCCGTCTACGTCCTCGATGACGAACCTGCCATCAATGCCTTTGCCGCCGGTCTCACCACGGGCGACGCCGTCGTCGCCGTCACCCGTGGCACCCTCGAGAAGCTCTCCCGCGACGAGCTTCAAGGCGTCGTCGCCCACGAGTTCAGTCACATCCTGAACGGCGACATGCGCCTGAACGTAAAGCTCAGCGCCATTGTCTTCGGCATCCTCGTCATCGGGCTGATGGGCCGCGGCATCCTTTATTCTCTCGGTCGCGGCCGGGTGCGGGTCGGCGGCGGCAAAAACAAGGGTGGCGGTGTCGCCCTCATCCTCGTGGTCGGACTTGCACTCGTCCTCATAGGATATATCGGCTATTTCTTTGGCCGGCTCATCCAAGCCGCGGTTTCGCGCCAGCGCGAATTTCTCGCCGACGCCTCGGCCGTGCAGTTCACCCGCAATCCCGCCGGCATCGGCGGCGCCCTTAAAAAGATCGGCGGTTACGCCCTGGGCTCCACCGTCGTCGGCCCCAAGGCAACCGAGCTCGGACACTTCTTCTTCGCCCAGGGCTTCCGCTCCCACTTCGGCGGCCTTTGGGCCACGCACCCTCCCTTGGCCGAGCGCATCCGCGCCGTCGATCCGCAATGGGATGGCCAGGTCTTCACGCCCGATACTGTCGTGAATGTTGCCCGCGAGAGTTTCCAGACCGCGGGGTTGAACCGGCCGCACCTGGCGCCGGATGAAAATGCCCGCCGCGGTTTCAACACCGCCACCGGCACCTCTCCCACCCTACCAACCTCCCGCATCCCCTTTCAACCCGCCGCCATTCTCGCCGGCCTCGGCGCGATCACCGAAGCCCATTTCATGCGCGTGCAGGCACTGCTCGACGCCCTTCCCTCCGGCCTGCGCGAGGCGGCGGGTGATCCGGCGCATGCTATCGCGCTGGTCTTCGGTCTGCTCCAAGGCGCCACTGAGGCCGAGCACACCACCGCCCGCGAACTCGTCGAACGCCACGCCGACCCGGAAGCCGCGGCGCAGATGGACCGGCTGGTTCCCGCGCTGGCCGCACTCGACCCGGCGGCCCGGCTCCCGCTCCTGCAGCTCTGCACCCCCGCCCTGCGCCGGCTCGATGGCAATGCCATGGAGCGCTTTGTCACCACCCTTGACGAACTCGTCCATGCCGACGGCCGGGTAACCACCTTCGAATTCGTGCTCCAGAAAGTTCTCCTCCGTCACCTCGCCCTCGCCCGCACGCCCTCCCAAGCCGTGCAGTTCGATTCCTTCAACGCCGTCGCCGGTGACATCGCCATCGTGCTCTCCACCCTCGCGCGGAGCGGCCAGGACGCCGAACCTGCGGTCGCCGCCGCGTTTCTGGCCGGCGCCGCCCAGCTTCCCCTCATTGCGCATTCACTCGGCCTCGCGCCGGCCGCCCAAACCGGCTTCGAGGCGCTCGACCGCGCCCTCGACCGTCTCGCCGTCAGTTCGCTCCCGATCAAGAAACGCCTGCTCACCGCGGCAACCCACGTCATCGGCAGCGACGGCACCGTGACGGTCGGGGAGGGCGAACTCTTCCGCGCCATCGCCCTCGCGATCGACTGTCCCGCCCCGCTCCTCGACGCCGCCTGACCTTGGCGACATCGCCGGATTGCAACGGTCACACGAAAAACACCATTGCCTGACCGCGGCGCAAGCGGCCTGATGCTCGCCGCTTCATCTCTTTCTACCCGATCATGGACCCATCGACGCCCAAGGAATCCCTGCTCACTTCCCCAGCTGCCCGCGCCGCCCTTGCGCGCTGGCGCTCCGCCCGCTTCGGGCTCTTCATCCACTGGGGCCTCTACGCGCTCCCGGCCGGGGTCTGGCGCGGCAAGCGCGTGCCCTACATCGGCGAATGGCTGATGTTCCGCGAGAAAATCCCCGTCGCCACCTACGCAAAATTTGCCGCGCGCTTCCACCCGCGCCGCTTCGATGCGGCCGCCATCGTCCGCCTCGCCAGGGAAGCCGGCCAGCGCTACCTCGTCATCACCGCCAAGCATCACGACGGCTTCGCCATGTATGACTCGCCGTCGAATCCCTACAACGTCGTCGCCGCCACGCCCTGGGCGCACGACCCGATGCGCGACCTCGCCCGTGAGTGCAAAAAGCAGGGCGTCACCCTCTGCTTCTACTACTCGCAGGATCTCGACTGGCACCATCCCGACGGCGCGTGGAACACCTGGGACTACGACGCGAAGCAGAAGGACACCAACCGCTATATCCGCGAAAAGGTCTGCCCGCAGCTCCGCGAATTGCTCACGCAATACGGCCCGGTCGGCCTCATCTGGTTCGACACGCCGATGACCATCTCCCCGGCGCAATCGGCGGTCATCCGCCGCTTCGTGAAGCGAATCCAGCCCGGCTGCCTCGTCTCCGGGCGCATCGGCCACGGGCTCGGCGACTACGGCATCCCGCGCGACAACCAGATGCCCCCCGGCCGTCTGAAGGGCGACTGGGAGGTCTGCGCCACGCTCAATCACACCTGGGGTTTTAAAAAGCACGACCATGCGTGGAAGTCCGTCGACAACCTCGTGCTCACCCTCGTCGAGTCTGCGAGCAAGAATGCCAATTACCTCCTCAACATCGGTCCCGATGCCGCAGGCCGCGTGCCGGCCGCCAGTGTCACCCGCCTGCGCGCCGTGGGCCGCTGGCTGAAAGCCAATGGGGCCGGCATCTACGGCACCACGCCCTCCCCCTTCGCCCACGATTTTCCCTGGGGCCGCCTCACCACGAAGGGCCGCGTCCTCTACCTGCATTTCTTCCAAAAACCTGCCCGCCGTTTCGAGCTCCGCGGCCTGATCACCAAGGTAACCGCCGCCACGCCCCTCCTCGCGCCCACCCGCACCCTGCCCCACGTCCAGGAACGGGACCCGGTGACCGGCATCCCGCGCCTGCAGCTCGACCTCGCCGGCCTGCGTTTCAAGGGCCCCGTGACCGTGGTCGCCCTGCGCCTCGCCGGTGCACCCGCCGTGGTGCCCGGACCCATCCAGGAACCCGACGGCCTGCTGAACTTGCTCACGGCCGAGGCGCGTCCCGGCTCCGATCGTGGCCGGCCCGCCCTGCACATCACGGCCCTCGGCTTCACCTCCGGCTGGAAACAGACCGCTGACTGGCTGGAATGGAACGCCACCGTGATGCAGCCCGGCCAATACGACGTCGAGGTCGTCACCACCCACCAGCACTTGGAACCGTGGAGCGGCGGACACACCGCCCGCATCGAGGCGGCCGGCAAAACCCTGCGCAAAAAACTCACCCGCGACAGCGAGCTCGACTACACCCAGAAGGCCTATTTCCCGCGCATCATCACGCGCATGGGCCGCGTCGAGTTGAAGCAGCCCGGCCCGTTCCGGCTCCGCCTGCACCTCGACAAGATCCTGCCGCCGCCCAAGGACAAGCCGCTCTGGGACGACCTCAGCCCCCTCGTCGTCCAAGTCCGCCTCCTCCCGCGTTGATTCCGCGGCAACTGACGCGGTCGCGCCGGGCGTTGTCATTCATCATCTGACAACCTCCGCCGGCCGCCTGCACACTCTCCGGCCGGCATGACTCCTTCCCAGCAGCAGCTCCTCGATGATTTCCTGCTCATCGAAAACGCGCAGGAGCGCCTCTCCGCTGTCGTGGACCGGGCCCGCCGTCGACCGCCGCTACCCGCTGCAGAGCGCACCGACGTCCACCGCGTTGCCGGCTGCATCTCGCAGGTCTGGCTCGTCGGCGAACTCCGTGACGGCCGCTGCCACTTCCGCTGTGACGCCGATGGTCCGCTTGTGAAAGGCCTCGTCGCCTTCCTCTGCGACTTTTTCAGCGACACCACTCCCGTCGAGATCCTCGCCGACGACACCGACCCCCTCGCCACCCTCGACCTCCTGGAAAACCTTTCTCCCACCCGTCGAAACGGTCTCGCCGCCGTCTGCGCCGCTATCCGTGCCTTCGCGCAGTCGTCCCGCTGAACGGTCTCGCACCGGAGATTTTCCATCGTTGATTCCCGGAGTTTTGAATTGGGTTGGCCCCGGCCGCCTTTCTGGTGCCACCACGTCAATATTGCCCGATTGGGCTGATTAGCGTCCAATAGGGTTCAACCGTGGTTCAAATATGAAACTCTACGACGCGCACAACCACCTGCAGGACGAGTGGCTGCTGCCCCATCTGGAGCGCATCGCCGCCGACCTCGCCCAAGCCGGTATCGCCGGCGCGGTCGTCAACGGCACGACGCCGGACGACTGGCCCACGGTGTCTGCTCTCGCCTCCCGTTTTCCCTGGGTCGTTCCGAGCTACGGCGTCCACCCATGGGATTGCGGCAACCGCCCCTCCGACTGGCAGGGCCGCCTTGAGTCCAGCCTCGCCACGGAGCCCCGTGCGGTCGTCGGCGAAATCGGTCTCGACCGCTGGATCCTTGAGCGCGCCAAACCCGACGATCCCCGCCTCGCCGGGCTTCGCCGCGCCCCGCTCGCCGAGCAGACCGAGGTCTTCGTCTGGCAGTTGGAACTCGCCGCCGCGTCCAACCTCGCCGCCTCCATCCACTGCACCGATGCTTGGGGCGCCTTGCTCGATGCGTTGCAGCACAGCAAGCTCCCCGCCCGCGGGTTTCTCCTGCACGCCTACGGCGGACCGCCGGAAATGATCCGGACCTTTGCCGACCTCGGCGCGTATTTCTCGTTCAACGGCGCCTATCTCGATTCCCAGCGCGAGGCCCGGCGCAACACCTTCAAATCCGTCCCCACCGATCGCCTGCTGGTCGAGACCGACGCGCCCGCCATGTCGCTGCCCAGTGCATGGCGGTGCCATGAACTGCCCGCCCAGCCGGATACCACGGCACTTAATCACCCTGCCAATATCGCCGCCGTCTACGCCGGGCTCGCAAACTTCCTCGGCTGGCGCGTGGACCAGCTCGCCCTGCGGGTGGAGGAGAATTTCCTCCGGCTGTTTTTGTAGGGCGGGGTCGCCGAACCCCGCCTCAGTCTCCCATGCACGGAGGCATTCGGAGATGCCGCCCTACAGGGCTTCCCCTTCCGCGATCGCCCGCACCACCGCCCCCGCCGCCGCCAGGCCAAAGGCACCTGTCACGAACCCTGCGGTGCCGAAGCCGCTCGCGCAGTCCAACTTGCGGTTGCTGCCGGGCTCGGGTTCCGCGCGGCACGTGCCGTCCGCCCAGGGAAAAACCGGTGCTTCGCCCGACCAGATGCAGCGCACACCGAAATGCATCCTGCCCTGCTGCGCGCCGGCGGCGAACCCGTGGTCGCGCCGCAATTTCTTGCGCACCTGCCGCAGCAGCTCGTCGCCCCACGCCTCACCGAGGTCGCCCGCGCGGATTTGCGTGGCATCGCGCCGCCCGCCCGCGCCGCCCACCGTGAGCACCGGCCGGCCGCGCCGCCGGCACTCCGCGATGAGCAGCGCCTTGTGCGACATCAGGTCGATGCAATCCACGACAAAGTCGCACGGCGCCGTGAGCAGCCGCTCCGCCGACGCCGCAGTGAAGAAATCCATGACCGTCTCCACGCGGCACCCGGGGTGGATGAGCCGCACCCGCTCCGCCAGCACTGCGACCTTCGGCCGCCCGATGTTGCCGTCGAGCGCGGGTAACTGGCGGTTGACGTTTGTCAGACACACGTCGTCAAGGTCGATCAGTGTCAGCGCACCGACGCCGCTGCGCGCCAGGCCCTCCACCACCCACGAGCCCACCCCGCCCACGCCCACCACGCAGACATGCGCGGCTGCGAGACGCGGCAATGCCGCCGCACCGTAGAGTCGGCCGATGCCTCCAAAGCGCTGAATATATTCGTCCTGCACGTCGGCACAGGTAGCGGGTGCCGGGCTTGGGGCCACCATTAATTTCGTCCCGCCCCAGTGCTGTTGTGCCAGTCTTGCCATAAGCAGGGGCAACCAAGGCCACGCCAATCCGTGATGATTGGTGCCCGGCCAATTTAGGACTTCAGGCCACGCCCGCTTCAGCGTAGGTTCCAATTTGAACCGCTGCAGCCGGACCCGGCAGCGGCCAAACTCTTTATCATGAAAATCAACCCTCATCTCCACGGCCTACACGGCGTTGCGCTCCTCCATAATCCACTGCTCAACAAGGGCACCGCCTTCACCGAGGCGGAGCGCGATGCGTTTGGGCTGCGCGGTCTCTTGCCCACCCGTGTCATCACCCAGGAGCAGCAGCTTGCCCGGGTGTTGGAGACTGTCCGCAACAAACCCACCGACCTTGAGCGCTACATCTATCTCATTTCCCTGCAGGAGCGGAACGAGGCGCTGTTCTATCGCCTGGTCACCGACCACGTCACCGAGATGATGCCGCTCATCTACACCCCCACCGTAGGTCTGGCCTGCCAGCGCTACGCCTTGATTTTCCGCCGCCCGCGCGGACTTTTCATCGGACTGCGCGACCGCGGCCGCGTGAAACAGATTCTGCAGAACTGGCCTCACGCTGACGTCCGCATGATCGTTGTCACCGACGGCGAGCGCATTCTCGGCCTTGGCGACCTCGGGACCAATGGCATGGGCATTCCTGTGGGCAAACTCTCGCTCTACACGGCCTGTGCGGGAGTCGCTCCCGATCAATGCATGCCGGTCATGCTCGACGTCGGCACCAACAACCAGGCCATGCTGGATGACCCGCACTACCTCGGCGCCGCCCACCGGCGTGAGCGCGGCCCGGCCTATGACGAGCTTGTGGCGGAGTTCATCACCTCCGTGCAGGCCATCTTTCCCCTCGCCTGCATTCAGTTCGAGGATTTTGGCAACGCCAACGCCTTTCGGCTGCTGCACGAATACCGGGATCAGGTCTGCACTTTCAACGACGACATTCAGGGCACGGCCGCCGTCGCGCTAGCGGGCATCTATTCGGCCCTGCGCATCACCGGTGGCAGCCTCGCGAACCAGCGCTTCCTCTTTCTGGGTGCAGGCGAGGCGGGTATCGGCATCGGCGAATTGATGGTCGAAGCCCTCAAGGCCGAGGGCGTGACCGAGGCTGACGCCCGCCGTCAATGTTGGTATGTCGACTCCAAGGGGCTGGTCGTGGCGGGCCGCACCGATCTCACGGCCCATAAGCGGCCCTTCGCGCACGATCATCCCGGTGCAGCCACGCTGCTCGCCGCCGTGGAGGCGCTCAAGCCCACCATGCTCATCGGGGTGTCGGGCATGCCGTCCGCATTCGTCGAACCGGTTGTGCGTGCCATGGCACGGCTCAACCCCAATCCGGTTATCTTCGCGCTTTCCAATCCCACCTCGAAGGCGGAGTGCACGGCCGAGCAGGCCTACACTTGGTCTGATGGGCGGGCGGTCTTTGCCAGCGGCAGTCCTTTCCCCGCCTTCGAGTTCAAAGGCCGGACCTACCTTCCGGGCCAGGGCAACAACGCCTACATCTTCCCCGGCGTGGGCCTCGGCATCATCGCCAGCCAGGCCCAACGGGTGACCGAAGAGATGTTCTCCGTCGCCGCCAATGTCCTCGCCAGCCTGGTGACCGGCGAGGACCTCGCGGTCGGCCGCGTGTATCCTGATTTGCAACGCATCCGCGAAGTCTCTGCCGCCATCGCGTGCGCCGTGGCGCAGGTGGCATTCCGCCGCGGTCTCACCCGGATGCTGTGTCCCGAGGATCTACCCGCCCACGTCCAGGCACAAATGTATGACCCAACCTATCCGGACTACGTCTGAGAACACTCCCGGGCTTGGTGGTTCTGCCGGAGTTGCCTGGTAGCCGGCAGCCCGTCATCCGGCGGCTAACCGTGCGGTCACAGTGTCAATCGCGCTCTGCCCGCGTTGCTCCCATTCCCCGTTGATTTCCGCGAACGGCAGCCCGCGGCTCGCGAGTGTTTCGCGCCATAGCCGGCGGCACATCGCACGACCGGTTTCGTCGGGGAAGCACCGCTGCGGATCGGGCACAAAGGCCAGGTCGGTGTCGCAAAACAGGTAAAGCGCATAACTGCGGCTGCGCCGCTCGGCCTCGGTGCGCACCCAATCCGGGCACTGGCCGGGAAACAGCAGATCCGCCCAAAGCACATTCGTCAGCAACTCGGTGTCGCAGAACACCACCTGCCGCGCCCGCGTCGCCGCGGCGTCCTCGTTGGCCATCTGCCCACGGGCGATCGCGGTGAGATCTTCCGCCACTATCCGGCCGGCGTGCTCGTCCCAGAATCCGCGCACGAACTCCGGCGCCCACGGTTCGCCAAAATGGGCCGCCAGCTGCTGTGCGAGCGTGGTCTTGCCCGTCGACTCCGGCCCGAAGACCGCAATGCGCTGGAGCGGTGCCGTCATGCGTGGCCGCCCCGCAGGCTCTGTCGCCATGTCCGGAAGCCCGCCACCGCCATCAGGCCGAAGACGGCATAGAGCACGGCAAACCAGTAATACCCCTTCACCCAAAACACCCCGATGCCCGCGGCATTGGCGATCATCCAGCCGATCCAGTTGTCGAGCGCCTTGCGCGCCTGCAACCATTGCGATGCCACGCTCACGGCGAAAACGAAGCCGTCGGCATAGGCGAGCGCAGCATGCGCGTAACGGTCCATCAACGTGCCCCACCCGAGCCAGAGCAGCAGCGTGCCTGCGATCCACCAGGTCCGCGTCCGCAGCGTGAGCCAGCTCACCGGCAGCGGGTTTTCGCGGTTGTGTCCGCGCGTCCAGTGCACCCAGCCGTAAGCCAGCGCCGCGAAGAACAATACCTGCAGCGCCGTCTCCGAGTAGAGGCGGCCCCCGAAGCACACCCAGCCGAAAATGCTCACTTGCACGAGCCCGACGGGGAAGGTCCAGACGTTCTGCCGGATCATCAGCCACACGCCGGCCAAGCCCAGCACCGTCGCCACCTGTTCGGCCGGTGTCGCGCCGGTGATGCCGGCAAGGATGTTTTGCAGGAATTCGTTCACACGCAGGGCGCCGGGTTGTGTCCGCCACCAATACATCCCGCGCTAGGCCCACGCCGGCGGTGCACACCATGCGGGCGCATCACCGGATCGGCGGCGGGATTCAAGGGGGTAGATTTGGACATGCGGTCAAGGTTGCGAGGATTCGCCCGAAGTAAAGCCGCCCCTGCGCTGCGTTTCCAACCATGATTGCCGGCGCTTGCGGTCAGGCGGTATCGGCCGATAGTCTCCCGACCACGAGGCACTCTATGGTTGAAGAACAGATCATTGCCCGCGGCATCACCCATACACCGACTCTCGCCGCCCTCCGCGAGGTGCCGCGCCATCGTTTCGTGCCGGCGGAGCACCTGCAAGACGCCTACGACGACAATCCGCTGCCCATCGGTCACGGCCAGACGATCTCCCAGCCCTTCATCGTCGCCTACATGACCGTGACGGCGGATATCACCCCCGGCTCCAAGGTTCTGGAAATCGGCACCGGCTCGGGCTACCAGGCCGCAGTGCTGGCCGCCATGGGCGCCCGCGTTTTTACCATCGAGATCATTCCCGCGCTGGCCCAACGCGCTGCAGCCACGCTCCGGGAACTCGGCTACGAACAAGTACAGGTGCGGACAGGCGACGGCCACAACGGCTGGCCGGAGGAGGCGCCCTTCGACGCCATCATCGTCACCGCAGCCCCCGAGACCCTTCCTCCGGTGCTGGTGGCACAACTCGCCGAGGGCGGCCACATGGTCATCCCGGTGGGCCCGCAGGGGGGCGGCCAGCAACTCACCCTCGTCACGCGGACCGCGGGCAAGGTGCACACGCGCACGTTGCTGCCGGTGCGTTTCGTGCCGTTCACCAGAAAATGACGCGGCCGGCGGCCGGCATCACTTCACGCGGCCGAGTTTGTGCTCCAGTTTCTTCATCTTCGGCGCGATCACAAACCGGCAGTAGCCTTCGTTGGGATGCTTGGCAAAGTAGTCCTGGTGGTAGTCCTCCGCGGGCCAGAATTTCGTCAGCGGCACGATCTCCGTGGTGATGGGGTCGCGAAAATTTTTCTGCGCCCCGGTGCGGGATTTTTCCGCGGCGGCCCGTTGCGCCTCGTCGGGGCAAAGGATGATGGAGCGGTATTGCGAGCCGTGGTCGTTGCCCTGTCCGCCCACTTGGGTCGGATCGTGCGCCTCCCAGAAAAACTCCAGCAACCGCTCAATTGATGTCTGCCCGGGATCGAACTCGATGCGGATGACCTCGGCGTGGCCGGTCGTGCCCGTGCCGATATCCGCGTAGCTTGGGTTGATCCGCTGGCCGCCGGCGTAGCCGCTGACTACAGCCTTCACGCCGGGCAGCAATTGGAAGGCAGCTTCTGTGCACCAGAAGCAACCGCCGCCGAGCACAAGAAATTGGGTGGGAGGGGGGAATTTTTCGGCAGCACTCATGGGTTGGAAAAGTAGCGCCAAAGCGCCAAGGAGCAAAGTCAGACGTTTCATACCTGTGGGATACGCAAACCCGCTTACTATTCCCCGCAAGCGGCAGGAAGCGATTGTGCAGGGGAGCAAAGCTGCCCCCTGCGGCCATCTGCCGAACATTTGTCTGGGAACGGGTGCACGTTTCACCTCCCGCTCTGTGCGCTCGGTGTCCTCCGCGTGAGAAATCCTGCCGTGTCAGCGGTAACCGCGCTTGAGCCAAAGGCGAAAGCGCAGCCACCGGCTTGCCCACCTATCGCGTCAGCTTCCGATACTTGATCCGGTGCGGCTGGTCGGCCTCCTTGCCCTTCCGCCGGTGGAGATCCTCCTGGTAGCTCGAAAAATTGCCGCTGAACCAGTGCACGTAGCTGTCGCCCTCGAACGCGAGGATGTGCGTCGCCACGCGGTCGAGAAACCAGCGGTCGTGCGACACGATCACGGCGCAACCGGCGAAATTCTCGAGTCCCTCCTCGAGGGCGCGGATGGAATTCACGTCGAGATCGTTCGTGGGCTCGTCGAGCAGGATAAGATTCGCGCCGCTCTTGAGCAGCCGCGCGAGGTGGACGCGGTTGCGTTCGCCCCCCGAGAGCACGCCGACTTTCTTGCTCTGGTCGGCGCCGGTGAAGCCGAACTGCGCGCAGTAGGCGCGGCTGTTCACCTCGCGGTTGGCGAGTCTCATGATCTCCTCGCCGCCGCTGATCGCCTGCCAGATCGTCTCGGTGTCGGGCAGCGAGTCGCGCGACTGGTCGACGTGCGCGATCTTCACCGTCGGGCCGACGCGCAGTTCGCCGACGTCGGGCTTTTCCACGTCGGTGATGAGCCGGAAGAGCGTCGTCTTGCCGGCGCCATTGGGGCCGATGACGCCGACGATGCCGCCGGGCGGAAGCGAGAAATTCACGTTCTCGAACAGCACGTTTTCACCGTAGCTCTTCGAAAGATCCTTCGCCTCGACGACGAGCGAGCCTAGCCGCGGGCCGGGCGGAATCATGATTTCGAATTCCTTCTCCTTCTCGGCGACGTTCTGCTTGAGCATGTTTTCGTAGGAGCTGATGCGCGCCTGCGATTTCGTGACGCGCGCCCGCGACGACTGGCGGATCCAGGCGAGTTCGCGCGCCATCGCTTTTTGCCGCTTGTCCTCCGTGCGCTGCTCGACGCCCGCCCGCGCCTGCTTTTGCTCGAGCCACGAGGAATAGTTGCCCTTCCATGGAATACCGTGGCCGTAGGACAGCTCGAGGATCCACTGCGCGACGTTGTCCAAAAAATAGCGGTCGTGCGTCACCGCGATCACCGTGCCCTCGTAGCGCGCGAGGTGCTGCTCGAGCCAGTTCACACTCTCGGCGTCGAGGTGGTTCGTCGGCTCGTCGAGGAGGAGTATCGACGGCTTCTGCAACAGCAGCCGCGCGAGCGCCACGCGCCGCCGCTCGCCGCCAGAGAGTTTGTCCACGGGTTGCTCGCCAGGCGGACAGCGCAACGCGTCCATCGCCTGCTCGACCAGCGGCGCGACGTCCCACGCGCCGAGGGTGTCGAGTTTCTCTTGGAGCTTGGCCTGCTTGTTGGCAACGGCGTCCTTCCCGGCGTCCGTCGTCGCCGCAGCGAGTTCATCCCACGTCGCATCGTAGGCTGCTGTCAGATCCGTGAGGTGCTTCACGCCCTCCTCGACACAGGCGCGCACCGTGGCACCGGGCGTGAGGTGCGGCTCCTGCTCGAGCATGCCGACGGGGTAACCCGGCTCGAAATGCACGCGCCCGTCGATCTCGGTGTCGCGGCCGGCGAGAATCCTCAGCAGCGAGGATTTGCCGGAACCGTTGAGCCCGAGCACGCCGATCTTCGCGCCGTAGTAAAACGACAGCGAGATGTCGCGGAGGATTTCCTTGCGCTCGATTTTCTTCGAGACGCCGAGCATGGAGAAGATGATCTTGGGTGCTTCGGGCTGGGCCATGGCGGCAAAGCTGTGCGCCGGGGGCACGGCGCCGCGAGCCGAAAAACCTGCAAGCCGGCACGGCCGCGTTCTCGGCTGGACTCGCCCCGCCCGGCCAGCGAGATTCCGCGCCGACCCCGGCATGAACAACGACACCCTCTGGCTGGTCCGGCTCGGCCTCGACCACAATCTCTTCACCCTGGCGCAGGCGACCAACGTCCGCCAGACGCTCGGAGACAGCGCGGAACTGATGGATTTCGCACAAAAGCTCATCGACGACGCCATCGTCCAGGACATCGAAGGACTGGAAAAAATCGCCGGCCTCGCCCTGGGCAAGGGTGCCAAAGGACCTCCGGCTGACGATCCTTTCACCGAGGAAACATCGGCGAAACCCGCCGCAACCGCCGGCAAGCTGGTCGCACCTTCCCCCCAGTTTCCATTCGAGACCGTCGGCACGATGAGCGACGATCAGGTGGCCGCCGGTATGCGCAAGCTGCTCAAGGATTGTGCACGCTTCGGGGCCAGCGACCTGCACCTCTCCACCGGGGCCCGGCCCTTCATCCGCAAAAACCGCGCCCTCGCCAACATTTCCGAGTGCGTGCTCAAGGCCCCCGACGCCTTGCGTCTCAACGTCGCCCTGATGGCCGGGCACCAGCGGAACATTTTCCTCGAGAAAAAGGACTACGACTACGCCCTGGCGCTCAGCGGATCCGACCGCTACCGCGTCAACCTGATGTTCCACAAGAACGGCGCGGCCGGCGCCTACCGCATGGTGCCCGACCAGGTCCGCACGCTCGAGGAACTCGGTTTCACCAAGCACCACGAGACGCTGATGAAGATGCTGTCCTACCACAACGGACTCATCCTCATCACCGGTCCGGTCGGCTCGGGCAAGACCACCACCCTCGCCTCCATGGTCGGCCACCTTAACGAGACGCGCACCGACCACATCATCACGGTCGAGGACCCCATTGAGGTCGTGCAGCCCGCCAGGGGTTGCAACGTCACCCAGCGCGAGGTCGGTCCGCACACCAAGTCCTTCTTTACCGCGCTCAAGGGCGCCCTCCGCGAGGACCCCGACGTCATTGTCATCGGTGAGCTCCGCGACCTTGAGACCATCGAGATGGCCATCAGCGCCTCCGAAACCGGCCACCTCGTCATCGGCACCATGCACACGAGCGACGCCGCCACGACCCTCAACCGCATGCTCGATGTCTTCCCCCCCTCGCAACAGACCCAGATCCGCGCCAGCGTGGCTGAAAGTCTCCGCGGCATCGTCTGTCAGCGCCTCCTCCCCGCCACCGATGGCCGCCTCGCCCTCGCCTGCGAGATCCTCGTCAGCAATACCGCCATCCAGAACCTCATCCGCGAGGGCAAGTCCGCCGGCCTCCGTAACACCATGGAAACCGGCGTGAAGGAGGGCATGTGTCTCATGGACAATGTCGTCTTCGGCCTCTGGCAGGAAAACCGCATCTCCGCCGAGGTCGCCCAGGCCAACATCACCAACCGTGTGCTGAAGAACAAAATCTCCTGACCCATGGCCGCCATCGACTCCTTCCTCAAAGCCATGGTCGACATGGGTGGCTCCGACCTGCACCTCACCGTCGGCCTCCCGCCCAAGACCCGCGCCTCCGGCGCGCTGCAGAACCTCTCCGATTCGCCGATCGATGCGCAGACCATGGAAGCGCTCCTGAAGGAAATCTGCCCCGAGAAGCGCTGGAACGAATTTCTCGAGCGCAAGGACCTCGACCTCGCCCACGAAATCCCCGGGCTCGCACGCTTCCGCGGCAACTACCTCTACAACCACTGGGGCCAGGCCGCCGTCTTCCGCCAGATCCCGGCAAAAATCCTCACTTTCGAGCAGCTCAACCTGCCCGAGGCGCTCAAGAAACTCTGCCACCTCGATCAGGGCCTCGTTGTCGTCACCGGTCCCACCGGCTCGGGCAAGTCCACGACGCTCGCCGCGATGATCGACTACATCAATTCGAACCTCGCGCGGCACATCATCACCATCGAGGACCCCATCGAGTTTGTCCACCCGGTCAAAAAATCCGTCATCGTCCACCGCGAGGTCGGCGAGCACACCGCGTCGTTCGCCGCCGCCCTGAAAGGCGCGATGCGCCATGACCCTGACATCCTGCTCCTCGGCGAAATGCGCGAAATGGAGACCATCAAGCTCGCCCTCGGCTGCGCCTCGATGGGCATGCTCGTCTTCGGCACGCTGCACACCAACAGTGCCCCGAAGACCGTGGACCGCATCATCAACACGGTCCCCGCCGACGAACAGAACCAGGTGCGCGTGATGCTCTCGAGCTGCCTTGCCGGCGTGGTCGCCCAGCTCCTCTGCAAGAAAATCCCCAAGGGCCGCTGCGCCGTGCATGAGATCCTGCTCACCCACGAGGCCTTGCCCAATACCATCCGCAGCGGCCAGATCGCCAACATCAAGTCCATCATCGAGAGCGGCGGCGGTGACGGCATGATCACCATGGACAACAGCCTCATGGCCCGGGTGAAAGACGGCACGATTGAGCCGAAGGAGGCCTACATGAAGGCCACCGTGAAGTCGACCTTCGCCCCGCTCCTCAAGCCCGGCGACCTCGACGGCGGACACTGACCCGGTGCCGTCAGGCGCGGGTGGCTGCTTCCAGCCGCGTCAAATACGCCAGCGCCTGCTCCCGGGTCGCCCCACACATCTCCTCACTCGGTCTCAGGCTGACGCACACCGCCGGCCGTTCCGGTTGGCCAAACAAGGCACAGCGATAATCCGGCAACAACTGCACGCAGGCGATTCCCGCAGGCTTGCCCTGCGGCATGCCGGGAATCGGCGACGTAATCGAGGGTGCAATGCAACACGCCCCGCATGCCGGGCGGCAGTTCAGCAACCCGTTATCGTGCCCTCCCGCCGTCATCTGACACCTGGGCTGTGCTGCCTGCCGGCCGGGACCATGGAGCGGGGCGTCAGTCAATCGTTGAATTCATCTTCTTTGTCCCCATCTATTTCCACGATTTTAAATCAGCAGTTGAGGCGGAATTCTTACCGGAAATGGCCATGGCTTACGCATGAGCGCTGCCTGCGTCAGGGTCAACTCCGGCGCAATATAAACATCGCTTTGCGCCGGCTTTGACTAACGCTGGTTTTCCCACCAACCTCCGCGCCGATGACTTCTGTCAAGATCCCCGCGTTCGAACTGTTCCTTCACGAGATGATCCCGCTCGCGAAGGCGATGGGCGTCGGCGTGGAAGTCAGCGACGAGCGCGCGCTCACCCTCACCGCCCCGAAGGAGCAGAACAAAAATTCCCTCAACACCGCCTTTGGCGGCAGCCTTGTTTCCATCGCCACCCTCGCCGGCTACGGCGTCGTGTGGGAGCTCATGAAGAATGAAAAGGGCGCGGAAAAATCCGAGTGGCGCATTGTCGTGAAGGAGAGCCGTGCGGCCTACCGCCGCCCGGTGATCGGTGACCTCCGCGCCATCTGCGAGCGGCCCGCCCAGGCGGCCATCGCCGAGTTCAAGGAGGCCCTTGCCCGCTATGGACAGGCCAAGCTTAAGCTGCGCGCCCGCGTTATCGAGCAGGGCCAGACCGCCGTGGATGTGACCGCGGCCTTTGTGGTCACACGCTGAGCCAAGCCCGCAATGCAGGGCGGGGCGCTGCACTCCGCCGGGCGGGCCACAGCAATCCAAGCGGCCCAGACGCTCCATGCGCGGCTCCAAACGACGCGCTGCTTGCTCAGATGTGCTTCGAATCGGCCTCGTCCTTTTTGACGTAGCCGTGGTCCTGCCGCTGGTGGTTAACCTGGTTTTTTTTCAGGTAGGCCTGGTAGACATCGTCCGCCGTCATGCCGAGCGTCTGCGCCAGTGAGACGAGAAAATGAAACAGGTCCACGACCTCGACCTTGGCGTTCTGCTCGTCAAACTTCTGGTATTTCGCCCACCACTTCCATGGCACGCTGTCGATCAGTTCGGCGGTTTCCTGCTGCAACGCGCGCGTGTAGTTAAGGATCCACCTGGCCTTTTCCTCGTCGGTTGGCGGCGGGAGATTGACCCCGATGCGCCGGTTGAGTGCGTCCTGCATGCGGAAGATTTCCTCAAATTTATCCATGCCCAACGCTGCAAAGGCCGCGTAACGCTGGCAAGCCCGCCTTTGCCCTGAAATTATCTGCAGCCCTGACCATCAATGAGTTGACCCATTTTCCAGTTCTGTTCCTCACTCCGGCCGGAATTTGAAGTTGCCGCAGTATGCGGGATTGGCGACATTGCAATCTTATGGCTGATGTCGAGCGCGTTCCCCGCGTTCCGTCAGTCATCCCAACCCGGCTGTTCTCCCGCCCTGCGGGATGAACGCCTTATCAAAACACAACAAAACACAACCATGTCAGATCCAGCAACATCCGGCGAGAGCGCTCCCGCCTCCCCGGATAAAGCCAGCGCAGCGCCCGCCGCTGCCTCCGGCAATACCCAGCCGTTCGGAACGTTCGGCACCACCCGCGGCTCCGGTCTCGCCCGCGGCAAACGACCCAGCCCCACCGCCGCGCCAGCCGCCATCGCCGCTCCTGCCAGCTACCAGCCAAGCTCCATCGAGGTCATCACCTCGAAGAGCGAGTATAAGAATCCGTTCACGGGCGAGACGTCCGTGGCCGTGCCTGTCATCAACGAGCCTGTCTCCACCGTCGCTTCAGCTCAGGTGGCTGCGCCACAGGCCGCCCCCCCGCCCCCCGACATGTCCCCGGCAGTTGCAGCGCAGGAAAAAGTATCGGCCACGCCCGCCGCTCCGGAACTGTTTCCCCTCGATGCCCCGGCTCCCGTCGTGAAGTCCCCTCCCGTCGCCGAGCCGCCCGCGGCCAAGCCCGAGTTGAAAATTCTTCCGCCCGAGGAGAACAAGCGGCCCGCCCAAAGCTGGGAATCAGGCCCGCAGACCCGCCGCGATGAGCGGCCCGGTTTCCGACCGGAGCGTCGTGAGCCCCGCAACTTCGAACCCCGCGCACCGCGCGAACCCGCGCTCGAACAGCGCGCCCCGCTGCCCCGTGAACCCCGCGCCGAACAGCCGAAGCCATCCGGCGGCTTCTTCGCCTGGCTCAAGGGCCTCTTCGGCGGACAACCCGCCTCCGCCAGAACCCAAGGCCAGTCCGGCGAGCCCCGGCGCGACCGTGATGATGAGTTCCGCCATGGGCGGCGGCGCCATCGCGGCGGCCGCGGCCGGCAGCAGAATTTCAACGGCCCGCGCGACGGCCAGCAGCCCCAGGTCAACTCGCCCGAAGGCGGCCAGCCACAGGGCGGCGAATACCGTCGCGACGATGACGGCGGTCAGCGCCGGCGGCGGCGCGGCGGCCGCGGCCGCTTCCGCGGCGAGCAGGGCGGTGATCCGCGGTCCGACGGCCAGCAGGGCGGCGGCGCCATCTGAGCCAGTTAATCCTTGCCAAGGCCCACCGGGCTGAACGCATTCAGGGCGTCCGCGCAAACGGACGCCTTTTTTGTTGGCGCAAAGCACCAATCCGCCGAAGTCTTGGCACAGGCGGACGCCCATCAGTCGCCAGCTCCCAACCCACCCACATGGCCGATCTCATCGTCAACGGCGGCAAGCCCCTCTCCGGCACCATCACCCCGTCCGGCAATAAAAACTCCGTGTTGCCCATTCTCTGCGCCACGTTGCTCACCGACGGGAAGGTCACGCTGCGCAATGTCCCGAACATCACGGACGTCGAGAAACTCGTGACCTTCTTCAGCGAGCAGGGCTCGCGAATCGCCTGGGACCGCCCCGCCGGCCGGATCGACCTCGATCACTCCTCCTTCGACGCCCGCCGCCTCAACGGTGAACTCCCCGCCGGCATGCGGTCCGCCGTGCTGCTCTTCGCCCCGCTCCTGCAGCGGATGAAAAAAATCACGATCCCCACCAACGCCAAGGGTTGCTCGCTCGGGATCCGCGAACTCGACCCGCATCTTGAAATTCTAGAGAAGCTCGGCGCCACCATTGCGCACGGCCGCAAGCTCACCCTGCGCCTGCAGCATTCGTTTCAGGGCGCGCGGCACTGGCCGGACTACATGTCCGTCACCGCCACCGAAAATTTCGTCATGGCGGCCGTGCTCGCCGCCGGCGAGTCGGTCCTGATCAACGCCGCCAGCGAACCCCACGTGCAGGACCTCTGCACCATGCTGGCCCAAATGGGTGCGCACATCGAGGGCATCGGCACGAGCATGCTCACCGTGCACGGCGTGAAGCAGCTGCGCGGCGGTTCGTTCACCATCAACACCGACCACCATGAGGTCGTCACTTTTCTCGCCCTCGGCGCCATCACCGGCGGCGAGGTGCGCGTCGAAAATTCGCTGCCCCACCATTTCGATCTCATCAACCGCTCCTTCGCCAAACTCGGCGTGCAGATCGACTACGCCGGCACCACCGCCATCGTGCGCAAAAAACAGAAGCTCGTGATCGCGGCACCCTTCACCGCGAACCTGCTGCCGAAGATCGAGGCGGCCCCGTGGCCTTACTTTCCGGTCGATCTCCTGCCCTGCATGATCGCGCTCGGCGTGCGCGCCGAAGGGGCCTGCATGTTTTGGAACAAGGTCTACGAAGGCGGCTTCACCTGGCTGTCCGAGCTTTCGAAGTTTGGCGCACATGTGCTCGTGAGCGATCCCCACCGCATCACCGTCTTTGGCGCCAGGCCCCTGCGCCCCGCCGAGGTCGAGGCGCCCTACATCATCCGCGCCGCCGTCGCGCTCTACATGGTCGCCGCCAGCATTCCCGGCCGCAGCGTGGTCAAGAACGCCGACACCATCAGGCGCGCCCACCCCAACTTCGTCGAAAATCTCCGCAGCCTCGGCGCCGAGGTGGAATGGAAGTAGGACTCAATCCTTTGCCACCACTCATCCACCCTCATGTCGCCCTGATTGGCTCCGGCGTCATCGTTCTGATTCGTGTCCAATTAGTGATCATTCGTGGTTAAAAAAATGCCTTCTCCTGACCCATCCCCCAAGGGCACCGGTTTCATCAGCAACGCACTGGCCGCGCCGGTCTCACCCGCCGAGGCCGCGCTGCGCCCGCTGACCTTTGCCGATTTCACCGGCCAACCCAAGACCGTCGAGCGCCTGCAGGTCATGGTCGGCGCTGCCAAAAAGCGCGGCGAGGCCCTCAACCACATCCTCCTCAGCGGGCCGCCCGGCCTCGGCAAGACCACCCTCGCCTTCATCCTCGGCCACGAGCTCGGCCGCAACGTCCGCGTCACCTCCGGCCCCGTCGTGGAGAAGGCCGGCGACCTCGCCGGTCTGCTCACCAACCTCGAGGAGGGCGACATCCTCTTCATCGACGAAATCCACCGCATCCCGAAGACCGTCGAAGAATACCTCTACTCGGCGATGGAGGACTTCCGGCTCGATATCATGATCGACCAGGGACCCAACGCCCGCAGCGTCCGGCTGACCATCCCGCGTTTCACCCTCGTCGGTGCCACCACCCGCAGCGGCCTGCTCACCGCCCCGCTCCGCTCGCGTTTCACCCTGCAGACGCGGCTCGACTACTACGACCACCCGACCCTTGAGGGCATCGTCCGCCGCAGCTGCGGCCTGCTCAAGGTTGTCATCGACGACGGCGGCGCCCGCGAGATCGCCACGCGGGCCCGCGGCACCCCGCGGGTCGCCAACAACCTCATCAATTTTGTCCGCGACTTCGCGCAGGAACGGGCCCAGGGGAAAATCACCCAGCCGGTCGCCGCCGCCGCGCTGGAGCTTTTGGAAATCGACGCCGCCGGCCTCGACGAGATGGACAAGCGCATGCTCCGCGTGATGGCCGAGAACTACCGGGGCGGCCCCGTGGGCATGAGCACCATCGCCATCGCCGTCGGCGAGGAAACCGAGACCCTCGAGGAAGTGCACGAGCCCTTCCTCATCCAGGAAGGCTACCTCCAGCGCACCTCCCAGGGTCGCGTCCTCACCCCCAAGGGCTACCACGCCGTCGGCCTGAAGCCGGCCGCAGGCGAACAGGGCAGTTTGCTGTAGGGCCGGGCCGCAGGCACTTTTCCAGAGCACCTTCGTTACCCGGTTTTAAACTGCTTGGCCGTTACGGCTTCGCTGGCGCAACTTTTCCCGTGCCGGCCAGCTCCAGCTCATACCAGTTGATCCGCCGGGTGCAGAACATCACAAGCGCCAGAGCAGCAAACAGGGCCGCGGTGCCCGCGATCAGCGCGAAGTCCTGCGACTTCAGCACAAAATACAGGTAACCGTAGGTCGCGGCCAGTCCGCCGCCGATCACAAGCGTGCGCCGGCCGGTCTTGAGAAAATTCCACGCATACGCCGTCACCAGCAGGGTGCACGCCCCGGCGGCTGCGCCGTAGGCCCACGCGGTCGGCCAGAACTCCGCCAAGGCGAGGAAGCCGAGGAAGAACAGGCAGAGCGCCGCGCCGACCAAGGCGTATTGCAGCGGGTGGATGCGCAATGCTGCCGTCACCTCGAACAGGAAGCACACCGTGAAAACTAGGACGAAGAACAGCACGCCGTATTTCTGCGCGCGCTCGACGACCGAGTAGGCATCCACCGGCTGCAGGAAGTTGACCCCAAAACCGGCGGTGGTGATCCGGCCCAGCACCTCGGGGCTTTTTGCCAACCGATCGGTCCAACTCTGGGCGAAACCCCGGCTGAAATGGGCGCTTTGCCACTCGGCCGTGAACCCATCGGCACCCACCGTGCGCGCAACCGGCAGCGCCGCCCCGGTGAATGACGGGGCCGGCCACGGGGATTGCAGCGCCACCGTGGTGTTCTTGCCCACCGGTGCGATCTTCAACTGCCCGCTGCCCTGCACGGTCGCGTCGAAGTTGAATTCCTGCCTTTCGCCCTGGTTTGCTCCCGTGACCTTGGCGGCCAAGGGCAACAGTGCGTCAGTCACGGACTCGAACACCGCTTCGCGACCATCCGCGGACCTCAGCGGTCCGACCGCCCGCACGCCGTGCACATCACTGACGCCGAACAGGAGTTGGGCCCGGCTCCAATCGATCCTCTCTGCTCTGATTCCGGCTGCAATAAAGTCAGGTTGGAAAAAGCCGGCCAGCTTGAGCTTTGTGCTGTAGACCACTGTGTCGTAAATGCCGCGGTGCCGCACCTCAGGTTCCACCTTGCCGTTTACCGCCAGCATCTCCGGCAGGAAATACGCCGTGGCCGGAGTCAGTTCCCAGTCGCCCACCTGAACCACCTTTTCCCCGACCACCTTGGCATGGGTGACCCATGCCTTGTAGACATAGGGCACGGCCAGCACCGGGCCGGTGACGATCTGCTGCCGGCCCCAAAGACCGGCGATCTCCTCCGTCGCCTGCGTCTGGAAGCTCTGTCTTTCGCGCAGCACGCCGTGCGTCATGGCCAGCGGGATGTGCAGGAGGGCGATGAGCACGCAGATGCCGGCGATCTTGAAAAAGACCGCAAGCCGGCGTCGGGCCGGCGTGGAGATGACGGGAGGTTGGGCGGGATTCATGCCCGCACTCTGCCCGGCCTGTGTGAAGCCCGGATGAAGTGACGATGAAATCCGCGCGAAAATCGCGCCCGTCCTATTTCACTTAATAAGTGAAATAGATGTATTCCCGCCTTCAGTCCGTGGCCGGCACCCAAAGCGTCGCCTGCGCCCCGCCGCCCTCGCGGTTCGCCAGCGCCGCCCCACCGCCGTGCAGGTGCGCAATCTCCTGCACCAAGGCCAGGCCCAGCCCGGTGCTCTTGTGGCCGCTTTCCGGCCGCGGCAGCGAGTAGAAGCGCTCGAACACGTGCGGCAAGGCATAGTCCGGCACGCCGGACCCGCGGTCCGCGATCGTGAACACCGCCCGGTCTGCTCCGGTCTTGACGGTCAGCGTCACCTCGCTTTCCGCGGGTGAGAAATCCAGCGCGTTTTGCAGCAGGTTGACGAGCGCCTCGCGCAGCAACACCCGTTCGCCGTTCAGCGCCGCATCCCCGGCCTCCATGGCGAGCCGCACCCGCCGCGCCACATAGGCGGTTTGCACCGCCGCGACCGCTTCGCGCGCCAACTCCGCGCCGTTGATCCGTTCGGTCCGGGCCAGGGCCTTGCGGCCCTCGAGCGAGGACAGCTCCAGCAGCCGGTCCACGATCTGGTGGATACGCACCGCCTCACCGCGGATGTTCGCGAGGAATCGCGCCCTCTCTGCCGCCGGCATGTCCTCGTCCATCAATTCCGCTGCGGCCCGGATGGCGGCGAGCGGTGCCTTCACCCCGTGGGCCATGGCCTGCGTGTAGCGTTGGGCATGCTGGCGCCCCTCCAGCGCGTCACGCATTTCCTCGAACGCCGTGCCCAACTCCCGCAGGGTCCGTCCCGGCAGTGCGGGCGCTGCCACGGCCTGACCATCGCGCACCGCCCGGGCGTAGGCGGTGAGCCTTTCGAGCGGGGCGATAACCCAGGACGCCACCAGCAGCAGCACCAGCAGGAGCCCGATCCCGCCGCCCGCTGCCCCGATCAAAATGCGCCGCTTCGCCGCCGCCACGAGCGCGTTGATGCCGTGCGTCGGCTTGCCTGCAGTCACCACGCCGCAGATGCGGCCGGCGTGGCGGACCGGCGCGGCGACATAAATCACCTGGGTCTCATCGTCACCGGGCACGTCGCGCGTGGACCGGGCCCCATATTCGCCCCGCAGCGTGCGGACCACGTCGTTCCAATGGGAAAAATCCCGGCCTTGGTTCCGGCCGGTCGAATCGAAAAGCACCTTGCCCTCTGCGTCGGTGACATAAACCCGCAGGTCGATGGCGGTCTTGCGCAGTGAAAAAATCCTGGCTGCAAACTCGCGGCGCTGGGCGGCAGCAAAAGCCGACTGCAACCCGGACACATCGGGCCCGGCGGCGGTGACGTTTTCCTCCAACCGCGCGGCCAGCAGCACCGAGGTATCCACCAGCGACTCCTCCATGGACTCAAGGTAGCGCGGCCGGACCTGATCCAGCGTCCAGCGCGCAATGAAGTAACCGCCGGCGCAATAGATCGCCAGCAGCACCAGGAGCAGCCGGAGGCGCAGGCTCACGTTTCCTCCCGCAGTGAGTAACCCAGCCCCCGGTGGGTCACGATCGCATCATCATCCGGCACGGCCGCGTGCAGCTTGGCGCGAAGCGTCTTGATGTGGGCATCGACCGTCCGGTCCATCGCCGCCCCGGGATCGTCCCACGCTGCAGCCATGAGCTGGTCACGGCTGAACACCCGGCCCGGCGCCGCCACCAACGCGGCGAGCAGCCGGTATTCGTTGCGTGTCAGCTTCAGCACCCGGCCGCGGTAGCTGATCCGGCAGCGTGCCGCGTCATGCCGCCACTTTCCGTCGGCGGGCGCCCCGGGCGCGGCCGGCCCGCCGTTCATCCGCCGCAGCACCGCGCGCACCCGTGCGGTCAGCTCGCGCGGACTGAAAGGCTTGGCCAGATAGTCGTCGGCGCCCAGCTCGAGACCGACAATCCGGTCCACCTCGGCACTGCGTGCCGTGAGAAAAATGACCGGCACCGCCCTGTGCCGCCGGATCTCGCGGCACACGTCGAACCCGCTCATGTCCGGCAGGCCGATATCGAGCACGACCAGCGCCACCGGCTGCTGCACCAGCACCGCCAGCGCCTCGCGGCCTGTCGTCCGCCACAACGGGGCATAGCCCTCGGTTCTCAAGGCGTAAACGATGGTCTCCGCAATGGGTGGCTCGTCCTCCACGACCAAAATCGTCGGATGCAACTCGGGCATGGGCTGTCTTGTGCCGGACGGAAATCGCCAAGGCAAGTTACTCCGTGCCGCCCGGTCCGCCGTGTGTCACTGCATCAGCAGCCACCCCACCGCCACCAGGCCGCCGAGGATCACCAGGGCCAGCAGCAGATAGAGCACCCACTTCACCACCTTGATCAACGCCCAGATGCCCACGGCCAGCACCACGGTCACGCACGCCGCCACGAACCAGCGCGGGTAGGCCGCAAGCGAGTCGAACATCGTGGGCAGCATTTCCATGCGTTTGTTAAGCCGGCCGCCGCGCCCCGCTCCAAGCAAAATGATTTGCCCCACCCTGCGCGCGCCGCCCCACTGGCCCCATGCAATCCAAACCGCAGTTGCTGGCCTGGCTCACCTGCGACGGCGTCCACATCGATCCCGCCACCGGCAAACACACCATCCTCGGGGTGTTCTCCAACATCCCCGCCCACCACTTCCCCGCCACCCATCCCTTCATGGTTTGGTTCATGACCCTCACCGACTGCTCCGCCGGCCCGCACAAGGTCCGCATCCTCCTCGGGCTTGAGCCCACGCGCATGCAGCCGCTGCTCGAACGCACCTTCGAGTCGCCCGGCCCGCTCCAGCGCATCAACCTGATCAACGAACTCTGCAACCTCACCTTCCCGGAGGCCGGCGAGTACTCCATCCTGATCGAAGTGGACGACGAACCCATCCTGGCCACCAGCCTCGCCGTCACTTCCTGAAGCCGGCCGCTGTGCCGGTTGGCCCGGCCGCCTGCCCGATGGCCCATGAATATTTTCCCCTGACCAATGGCTGATCATCCCACCCCCAACTTCGAACTCATCGGTGTCGGCAATCCCATCATGGACCTGCTCGCGCACGTCGATGACGCCTTCCTCCGCACCCATGTCGGCGGCGACAAGGGCGGCATGATTCTCGTGGACGACGACGACATCGCCGCC
>CAJBES010000205.1 GCA_903952145.1 uncultured Opitutaceae bacterium
ATTACGCCGGTTTCGTGCGGCACATGGAAATTGGGGGCGGGCCGGAGCATCCGCTCTTGGGAGTGCTGGGCGAGATGGCGGCGTATGGGCTGGGATTTCCAGTCCAGGCCGGAGTGGCGATGGCGCTGCCCTTGTTTCTTGGGGTGGCGCTGGTCGCCCTGGGGTTGATGTGGCGGCGATCCGTTGCGCTCGTGATATTTTACGCGCTGGTGATTTTTGCGACGCCAGCGCTGGGCCTGATCTTCAGTCACTTCACCCTACTGTTTCCCCGTTACTTTGTCGTCAGTGCGGCGTTTGCTTTGCTGCCGGTGGGTTATGCCATGGCGCGGTGCTGGAGCCTCGGCCGGATCTGGCGGGGCTTGTGCCTGGCGGGGCTGATGCTGTTTCTGCTGGGCAACGGCGCTCATGTCACCCGGTTGGTGCAGGAAGGGCGCGGGCAATACCAGGCGGCGTTGCGCTTTCTCGCCGCCCGCACGCCGTTTCGGGACGTGACGGTCAGCAGTGATCATGCCGATCGCAATCTCGTGGTGGTGGACTACTACCGACAGGTGGCGGGCGCTGACCGGAAAATCTGGTTTTACTCGGCCGACCGCCTGCCGCCGAGGGGTGCGCAATGGCTGCTCCTGCACCGGCTCGATGGCGAGCCCCCGCCGGGCGAAAGCGCGGTTGATGGACGGGGCAACCGTTATGTGCTGGAGCGGGTTTTTCGCCACGCGGCCTTGTCCGGCTGGGATTGGTTTGTTTATCGTAACGAGCAACTGCCGCCGGCCCGTTGAGGGCGCCGACCAAGCGTATTCTCTTTACGTGGCCGGGGCTGGTCGGCTGCCTGGCTCGCAGGCGCTTCAGGAAAACGAGCGCGAGCAGCTCGCTGCCCACGCCTATTTAAACCGAAAATGCTCTACGCTATGGCCGTCACGATCTGTTGCGGCACGGGATGCGGGCCGGTCAAAGCGGCGTTGAAGTTCCGGGTGCGGCATTTTTAGCTGGGCACGATGCTTCAATTCATTCTCGCCGACTGGTCCCTCGCTGCCGTGGTCACCAAGCTGATCTGGCTGGGCCAGCTTGCGCTGGTTTTCCATGTTTTCCGGACCGGCCGGCCCTACTGGTGGTTGCTGGTGCTGTTCATGGCTCCCGTACTCGGCGGCCTCGTCTATTTCTTCGTCGAAATCCTGCCCGGTCTGCGCTTCAGCGATCCCACCGGCGGGTGGAAGCCGCAGGCTTGGCGCATCCGTGATGCCCGGACCCGGGTGGAGGAAAACGGCACCGTCAAGGCGCGGCTCGAACTGGCTGCGTTGCTGCTGGCCGCGGGCCAGGCAGCCGCGGCGCGCCGCGAGGCCGAGGCCTGTGTCCAAGGGGTTTTTCGCGACGACCCGGTCGTGCTGGCGGAGGTTGCCCGTTACCGTCTTGCCACGGAGGATTTCACCGCGGCGCTGGAGGTGCTGGATCGGGTCAATGCGCAGGGCGACCGCCGACTGGCATTGAAACTGGCCTTGCTGCGCGGGCGCGCGCTGGTGCTCGCGGGCCGGCAGTCGGAGGCGCAGGCCTGTTTGCAGGAGGCCGAGGCGGGGCATCTCGGCGACGAGCCTCGCTATTGTCGCGCTTTGTCACTGCATCTCTCGGGCCGCACGGCGGAGGCCCGCGAAATTTGGGAGGAGATGCGCCGTCATTTCCGGCGCGCCGGCCGGGCTTGGGCCCGCACCGAGCGCAAATGGTTTGAACTCGCCACCGCGCGGTTGCGCGAGACACGGGACCGAGGCCGCTGACCGGCCGGGGCCGTCCTCGTCGAAGTCGGAAAACGTCAGGCCTGAGATGGAATGATGCAGATGAACCACGAATGGACACGAATCGTCACGAATGAAGGTGCGGGCGTCGGAGAACTCACGAACCAGCCACTGATCAGTGATCCGTGCGCTGCAAGTCCGGGAAATGGGCCGTTCCTCGGCCATTCGTGTGTATTCGTGGTTTCTTACTTCTTGGATCCGGATAAGATGGGGAGAGCTTGTAGCTCAATAGACTGCAATCCGGCCTGAGCCGGGGCAGATTCAGCCCGGCTGGAGGCAGGAACAACCTCATCCCGGGATAGAGCACCGCAGAAATACGTCGCCGGCGTCGCGTCACCGGCAGAGCGCTTCACTGGCATCACCTATTGGCCTCATGGTTGCCCAAACTCAAAGGTGCTTTGTGACCTCGGTGTCGCCGGCAATCTGTGAGCTGATTCCTTTGAGCGCCTTTTGGAAGAGACCGTCGAGGAAATCACTGCTTGGGAAAGTCAGCCATCTCGTGGAGTAACTGTCCTCCGCCAAGGCGGTGTAGTTTTTGGCCAAAACCACTTTCCCGTTCGAGGCGAGGGTCAATCGCGCCACCATTCTGATTCCAACCTTATTCATATTCTCCCATCCGGCGATGCCGGCCCAGTCCTTTCTTTCCATCAGGCCATATTTAAAATCGGCTGCGATCTGGGCATCCACGGTGCAAGCCGGATCTTCCTGGAACAAATTCTTCAGAACCGTGCCGAACATTGGCCCGCTGTCGTTCGCCAAGATGTAGTTAAAGTCTGCTCGCTTGTAGTCGTTAACCCTTACTATGCCGGGAGCACCGATCAACTGCCCGCCCGTTACGAACCAATTCGCGACATCCTCGAAGACGAAGACGTTGGTTCCTACGGGAGGCGCGGTGACCTTCAAGGTGTGAACCTTCAGGGCACTCGTAGCATTAATTCCCGTCGGCGGGCTGAGTGTGAGGCTCTTGGTTATTTGGCAGCCGGCACTGCCGGCGGCAACGAGCAGACTCGCCAGAAAGCGAATCGTCCCAGTAGAGTTGAAACTAGATTTCATGGAGTGAGTTATCATCGGCGGGGGCAGGTGTTTTTTGTAACGAGAGAGAGCGAGGGCTGTGGGGCGCGCTCGCTGAAACGCATGGTTACTCCTTTGGAGTCACGTCGTTATCGGGGGCCTTGGTCTTCCCCGAAACAAGCTGGGAGATGCCCAACAGCAGGAAGGCCGCGCCCGAGACCCACGCCGCGAAGTAGGCGGCCGATGGCTTCAGGAAAATCACGTTGAGCGTGATGATAACGACACCCAATACGAGCGGCCGGATGACATTGGATCGGTTCTTCATAGGTGTCTTGCTTTGGAGGAATCGCTACGACCCCAAATATTCCTCGATTCTTTCCGAGCCAGCACAAGGGTGCGGCGGCCGGAGCTGAATCCGCAGGTAAAGTGATTCCGTGTTCGCGACGGCATCGAGGTATGGGGCGTTCGCCTACATTGTTTGCGTGACGGTGAATTGTGCGCGGCGTCGCGACAAGCCCGATTGCTCATCGTTTCTTGGCCCCCAGCCAAGGCCTATCGGTAGCTTCTTCCTGCCTTCTCGGCAAGAAACGCGCAATCCTCACGTCTCTTTTGCTCTCCCACCTCGCGGGAGACTTGGTCTCGTGCGTCTGGCGCTTACAAATACGAGTCTTGGCGGAACGCCCTTCGGCCGCGAGATTTCTCACCGATACGAGGTGCTCACTACTTGCTCTATTCTGCTAATCCGCATCTCGGTAATCGGAAGCGCGTGTTGCAAAAACGAAGGTCTCAGCAACACGCAGCTTACGTCCAGGGCCAGATATAGGGTCAGGCTTTGTAGTGTATGGTTGGCGCGGCGCAATTATCGAACAGGCCTTCGCTGCAACGTCAGCTATGCTGCGCAAAAAAGACCCTCAGCGCCGAGTGGTGTGAAGCGCGCAAAATGTGCGGTTAAGTAACCGCGGTCTGAATCGGTATCACCTGGGGCCAGAAAATAGGGTCGATTTTGTGGTTTGGGGTCACGCGGGAATCGCGGCTGTTTTTCTTCAGTTGCCCGTTTTTTGGGACGTGATTGATTGCCGTCATGACCTCCGTGCCACCCAATCCTCTCCGTCCGCGTTCGGAGCCGGAGCCGATCCGCAGTTCGTGGGATGATTTGCTTGAAGGCGTGCAGACTCCGGCGGACTGGCTGGCACACAAGGCCGTCCTGCGGCAGCGTTATCTTGAGCTCATCCGGGATGACCGGAAACCGGCCAAGCCGCCCCTGGACCTGCGCGTTCATGAGACCGTGGACGTGGACGGCCTCTACGAGCGCCGCCTGATCAGCTACGCCGTCGAGGCCGATGAGCGGGCGCATGCCTTTCTCGCGGTTCCTTACCGACTTTCGGCGCCGGCGCCGGCGCTGGTCTCCCTGCACGGCACCTATGCGCACGGCAAAGAGCGCGAGGCCGGGCTCGAGGAAAATCCGGAGAAGGCCTTTCTCGATCACTTGGCACGTCGCGGCTATGTGGTGATCGCGCCCGATCATTTTGTGGCGGGGGAACGTACGCCGCCGGAAGGCGCTTACGTGACGGCGCGCTTCCACCAAAAGCACCCTGAGTGGACCGCGGTCGGAAAATTCACCTATGAACACTCGATTGCCATCGACGTGCTGCTCACCCTGCCCGAAGTGGATCCGGCTCGCATCGGGACGCTCGGCCACTCGCTGGGCGGCCACGGGGCGTATTTCCTCGCGGCGTACGACGCGCGCGTGCGCGTGGCCGTGTCCAACTCCGGCTGCGCCCCGTTCCGCTACAATACCAAGGTCGAGGGTTGGGCGCGGGACCGCTGGTATATTTACTTGAAGCCCATGCGCGCGGGGCTGCTCCGGGGCGAGTTGCCGCCCATCGACATGCATGAGATCATGGCGCTGATCGCCCCGCGGCCGTTTCTCGATCTTTCCGCCCTGAACGACCTCATTGCTGGGGATGCCCCGCAGCTAGCCGGGTGGACCTATCGTCAGCGGGTGCTGATGCTCATGAAGGTGATGGATGCATACGAGTTGGAGTCGGCGGCGCCGAACTTCGCCTTTTACGCCCACGGGTCGGGTCACGCGGCCCCGCACGAGGTGCGCATGCTCATGTACGGCTGGCTCGACAAGCACCTGAAGCCGCCGGCGGCGACGGCCGCGCATTTGTTGCAGGATAACCGCTTTGCCGACCTCGGCCTGGCGTCCGCCGTTTCGGAAAGCCGTGGCGTGGTGACGGCGCAGGATGCCCGCGGCCGCCAGCTTGTCCTCACGCTGCTGCTCGACCTGAGCCAACTCGGCTCGCTCCTCGTCACCGACATCGATTCCGGTGAAACCGCGCAATATTTTTTCCCCGAGAGCACGCGGTCTGACGTGTATGCGGCCTGGGCGCCCTACGCCTCGCTCCTCAGCAAGAACGGCCGGTTTTACACTTTTGCCGGAAAGACCCTGCTGGAGTTTGATCTCGATCGCCGGGAATTCACCTTCCACGGCGTGCCGGCGCCCACCGAGTCCTGCTATACCGGTGCTGCCATGGTGGACGGGCCGGACGGCCGGATCTATGCCGGAAGCCACCCCAACGCCCGGCTGGTTTCATATGATCCTGTCACCCGGGAAATGACGGACCATGGGCAGCTGGATTCGGCGGAACACTATCCGGACAGCTTCGCGATCGACGCGGCCGGATGGATTTATTGCGGCCTGGGCACGGCCCGTTGGAACATCGTGGCCTTCAATCCGCGGACCCGCGAGTTGCGTCCGATGGTGCCGGAAAGCGAGCGGGGCCTGGGCACGGCCCGCGTCTGGACCGGGGCGGACGGGGCGGTTTACGGCACGGCGGGCAGCACGCACTACCGCCTGCGTGACGGGCGGGGCGAAAAAATCGCCGCAGCAACCTTATCCCCTGCGGAAACGATCAGCGCCGCCATCCGTTTCCAACCGACGACGGGCGTGTTGCCGGATGGCAGGAAATGCGCCTGTCACCTGCCGGAACGCCGCCTCGTGGTGGAGGATTCCCAAGGCGGCACAAGCCGGGTGATCGAACTCTCCTTCCGGTCCGGCGGCGCCATGATCACCACGCTGGGGGCGGGGCCGGACGGGAAAATCTACGGCAGCACCGCGCACCCCATGCATTTTTTCAGTTACGATCCCGCGTTGCGCGAGGTGACCGACCTCGGTGCGATCAAGGAGATCGGCGGCGGCAATATCTGTGCGCTGGCCACGCAGGGCCGCCACATTGCCGGCCCGTCCTATCCTTGGGGCACATTCTATCTCTTCGACACCACCCGACCCTTTGCGCCGGATGACCCCGCCGCGCCCAATCCTAGTGTCATCGCCCGGTTTACCGGCGACATCATCCGCCCGAGGGCCTGCCTTGCTCATCCGGACGGCGTGCATGTGCTGTCCGCCGGTTTCATGGACTACGGCCGGACCGGTGGCGGCCTCGGCATCGTCAATCTGCAGACCGGCGAAACTACGCTGCTCACGCACGAGCAGGTCATTCCCCGGCACAGCACCCATGCGCTCAAGGCACTGCCCTCGGGCGATCTCGTAGGCGGCACCAGTGTGCTCACGCCCGGCGGTGGGCACACCGCGGAACAGGCGGGGGTGCTCTATCTCATGGACTGGTCGCACCGGCAGGTGGTTTACCAAACCGTGCCCGTGCCCGGCGCCGCCGAGGTTTTCAGCCTGGAGGTCGGCGCGGACGGCATGGTTTGCGGGCTGGCCTCCGGTTCGCAGTTTTTTGTCTTTGATCCGGTCCGGCGGACGGTGGTGAAACGCGCGGATCTCTCCGCCCTCGGCGAGCTGGTGCGGCCGGCCATGATCCTCGGACCGGACCGGATCATTTATGGCGTTCTCAGCAAGACCGTGTTCCGGATCGAACCGGATGACCACCGCATCACCGTGCTGGCGGAGGCCCCCGTGTCCATCACGGCCGGTTTGGCAATCCAGGGGGGCAAACTCTATTTTGCCTCGCAGGCCCGCCTCTGGAGCTACCGGCTGTAATCCGGACCGAAGCCCGCCGCCTTGGGTGGCGGCGGGTGCCACGGATTCAGTCGCAGAACTCCGCGAGAAATTCGCGGATGTCGTCCGGCACGGCTTGATTCAGGTGCGGAACCACCCAGAGGAAAAGCTGGCGGATCTCGGCGCTTTGTTTGGTGGCGCGGGTGAGCTCGGGCATCCCGTAACCCTGCTTCTGCCCGGGCACCAGCTCATCGCAGGTGTAGATCTCGAGCACATGCGGGGTGCTGCTGCTGCGCACGAAGTAATTGTGCATGCGGAACTCAAAGCTGTGCACGGCCTGGCCGGCGAATTTGCGCCAGACGGTGAGCAGGGTGTCGTCCGGGCCGACGTAGAACTTGGTCAGTAGGCCGGCCTCCTTTTGGCGGACCAGCTTGGGATTGCCTGGTTTGAGCGAGGCGCCGATGACGACGGGCTCAAGCAGCTGCAGATAGTTCGTTTGTTCTTCAAAATTGGCAAATTTGAACTCGAGGCCCAGCATGGTCCGGCCGGTTTCGGTCAGTTGGTGGGCGACGGTGACGTCGAGGCGGAGCGCATGCCGACCGAGCACCAACCGGAGACGGCAGACTTCGCCCCGGTGGTAGTCGGCGGGTTCGCTGAGCTGAATGGCCGCCCCGTTGCTGGAAAGGTTAAGCAGTGTGACCGGCTGGTCATGGTTGCCCATCCGTAGCGAGGTCCGTAGCGGGGTGTTGGGTTCGACCGTGTAGCGCAGGGCGTGGCGCAGGTCCCGCTTCGCGACCTCCTGCTTGTCGAAATTCAAGATGCGCTTGAAAAAGAGCATGAGGCGGGGATATGCAAAACCTGCAGGCGGCACAAGCCTGCAGGCAGACCTGCCGCCCCGGTGCCGCGGCACCGACAGCCACGGCACGCTGCCGGCGGGACAAACCGGGCCGCCGCTACGGAGGCGTGACTCTGCGCCGGGTCCGGGTTGCGGTGGCGTTATTGCGGTGCGCTGCCACCCGTCCCGGTCTTCCCAGCGGTGGCTGAGACCGGTGTTGCGGAGGAAAAACGGATCATTGATCCGGTCTCCGCGCCTGAGGTCGGGGTGCGCGTCACCGGGGCCGGGGGCTGGCGCAAAACTCGCGGAACACCTGCAGCATGGTTTCGTAGTTCCGGAGCGGCATGCCCGGGAAAATGGTGTTGGAAGTGCCGAAAATGTAGCCGCCGCCCGGGCTGGCGTTTTCCAGACAATAGAGGGCGGACCTCCGGATCGCCTCGTCCGGACCTTCTTGAAGCAGGCTGCATTGCACGTTGCCCATCAGGGCCATTTTGCCGTGACAGCGGCGCTTGACCTCCGCGATGTCCATTCCGGCCATCGGATCAACCGACTGGAAGCACGCTGCGCCGAGCGCGAGATAGTCGTCCAGGATCGTCATGATGTTGCCATCGGTATGGACGAACGGAATCATGCCACGCCGGCGGATGTGTGCCACCTGTTCCGCGAGATAAGGCAGCATGAACTCGCGGAAATCGGCCGGCGCAACGAACGGACCGGTGTTGTAGGCAACGTCATTGACGAGGTGAATGAAGTCCGCACCGGCGTCCGCCATCCGGTCAAACGTGGCGAGGGCGTTGCGGCTCTTCGCGCGCGCGGTCTCGTGGATGTGCCCGGGCCGTTCCTTGAGATCACAGGCGAATTCCTCCCAGTCCGAGATGCTCTCAATGGACCAGATGCTGTCGCCCACGATGCCGCCGACGAGAATGCGGTCGCCGAAGGTTTTTCTGGCCGCGCCCACCCCGTCCGGGTCGCTCCACGGCCAATAGACCGCCAGCGCGTCCCACTGGTAGCGCTCCACGATGCGGGTGTAGATCTCCATGCACCGGCCGATGGCGTGATCCTTCTGTTGCGCGCTCATGCCGGCCCAGGCGTGCCGGTCGGGGAAACGGAGGCCGAAGGCCTCGTGTTCCAGCTCGAACATGATTTCGAAATGCGGCGGCCGGTCCGGCTCTTCGAACCGCAGCGTCTTTAACATTCGTTCCTTGCCGGTCATGGCATGATTCATGGCTAGGTGTGAGGTTTCAGGAGGTTGTCCCTCCGAGTCCGGTCTGAGAGAGATGGGTTTGATGAAGAAACATCCAACCCAGGAGGACTCGAAAGGACATGCATGCCCATGCCCGGACCACCCCGCGTAGTCGAGCGGACATTGTGCGGCTGGTGCTCAAGGAAGGGCAGACGGTGCGCAAATGGATCGAACGTTACTGCACCGAAGGCGCCTGTGGCCTGAAGGAGCGTTCCTCGCGCTCGGCGCACAGCCCCAAGCGGATTTTGCCCGACCAACGGGAGCATGCCCTCCAGTGGCGGCACCAAGGCTTGGTCTATGCCGAGATCACCCAGCGCACGGGCTTGTCGGAAGCGACCTTGAGCCGGCTGTTGCGCACGGTGTCCCGGCAGCCCGGGCCGCCGCTCCCACCGGTCGTGCGCTACAAACGTGCCACGCCCGGCGAGCTGCTCCACCTCGAAATCAAGAAGCTCGGCCGGATCGAGCGTGTCGGCCACCGCATCAGCGGGGATCGACGCGAACACACCCGGGGTGTTGGCTGGGAATGCGGCCATGTGTGCGTCGACGACCACTCCCGGGTGGCCTTTGCCGAAGTCCGGCCCGATGAAGGCAAGGCAACCGCCGTCGCCAGCTACGCCTGCTTGGGTGTCAGCGTGCAGCGCGTCATGACCGACAACGGCAGTTGCTACCGCTCCATCGCCTTCCGCACGGCCTGCCAGAAACTCGGCCTGCGGCATGTCCGCACCCGACCCTACACCCACTCCGACGAACGCACCGCCCAGCTCCAACGCCGGTTGCATCGATATAACTGGCATCGACCCTGTCGTTTACTGCACCGCTTACCACCCATCAGTCGGCCCAACTTAGGGGATAACGTCCTGACGACTCCCCCTAGGCGATCGATCCACCCTCGGTCAATCTGTCCGCGCGGCAACGTTGCTTCGAATGCTGGCGGCATACCTACAACCACAACCGGCCTTACGGGCCGCTCGCCCAGCAGAACCCGGCCGAGTTTTGATATGATCCGGGCACATAGGTAACACTCTGTCCGGATACATGAGTTACATTTTTGGGGTTATGCCCCGCCAGAGGCGGGCAAGCCTGGAATGAAACAACCCTCATGGAAGCGAAGCATCGATTCGTCGTCAGTCCGGTCACGACCGGCAGGTTTGCGCTGACCGAGTTGTGCGCGGATTTTCACATCAGCCGCAAGACCGGCCACAAGGGGCGGCGGCACCAGATCCAGAGCCCAAAGACACTTCAGGAACGGTCAGCGCTGCAAGCTAGAGATCACAACCAATGCACCGGGTAGGTGAATTGATCGGCGATCAGTCGAGAGGCGAAAGAGCCCGCAAAATACGGCGATCGCTTACTTCTTCTCGATGGGGCGGCCGTTTTCGTCGACCTCGATCTCGACCGGCACCTGGATGGTGCGGCCGTCGGCGGTGGTTTCCGTTTTCCAGACGCGCACCACGCGGCGCTCGTTGCTGAAGGTGGACTTGGTGGCGGCCGCAGCGCCCTCCACGCCTCCCACCACGGCACCGACAACATTGCTGCCCACCGCACCCACGGCGGTGCCCACGGCGTGGCCGACGGCGGGGCCGGGTGCGCTGGGGTTCGTAACGCGGGATTCGGGGTTGGTGGCGCAGCCGGTCAGCAGGAGGAGGGGAACGGCGAGGGCAAAAGCGGTCAGGTTGGTTGGGTTTTTCACGGTGGAAAGTGTGACCGGAAGCTGGGGGAAAGGTGCCATGCCTGCAATTCCGAACCGGTGGCTCAGGGCAGGGTGAGGCTGCGTTCGGCGGGTTCGGGATTCTGCCGGTAAAACAGCGCGGTGTGGCCGATGACACCGACGCAAAGGCAGCGGCCCTCGTCCGCGATCCGGGTGCACAGGACGGCACGCTCCTCGCGTTCCGCGCCGAGGAAACGCAGCTTCACAAGTTCGTGGGCGCGCAACTGCTTTTGCAGTTCAGTGAAAAACGCCGGCGTCAGGCCGCCCTTGCCGAGCTTGAGCGCAGGGGAGAGCTGCTGGCCGAGGCCGCGTAAATGAGTTTTCTGTGCGCCGGTGAGAGTAAGGTCATACATTTGAAACGACGGATTAGCCGGGTTGCGAAGCAAGGACAAGCGCGTTGGCGCCAAAGCCGGGAACGGATTTGAATGTGGAACACTGGAGCTCAGGAACGGAAATGAAGGTTTGGGGGCTTATTCCAGTTTTCCAGCTTTCCATATTACAAGAGATCGAGATCGGATTCTAATTTTTCCGCGTCAATCCGCGCGATCCGGGGCAAAGAAATCCAGGGGAAGTTCCCGCCATTGGCCGGTGGGCAGCTCACCCAGTTCGAGTTCACCAAAACGGGCGCGATGGAGCGTCAGCACCGTGCGGCCGGCCGCCGCAAACATGCGCCGCACCTGGTGGTATTTTCCCTCCGTGAGGGTCAGCTCGGCCTCACGGGGTGTGGTGATTTTCAACCCGGCCGGCCGGCAGGGTTCCTTTTCGCCGTCGAGTTGGAGGGCGCCGCTGGCAAAAAGCGGGATCAGGTCCGGCGTGAGTTCGCGGTCCACTGTGGCGCGGTAGACCTTGGGCACCTTGTGTTTGGGTGAGGTCAGCCGGTGCACGAGTGCCGTCTGGTCGGTGAGGAGCAGTAGGCCGGTCGTGTCCTTGTCGAGCCGGCCGATGCTCGTGACCTGCGGATTGCGCTGCCGCCAGCGCGGGGGCAGCAGGGAGTAGACGTTTGGCCCCTCGCGCTCGTCGTGGGAGCAGACGAGGCCGGCGGGCTTGTGGACAAGGAGCAGCAGGCCGTCGGGGTGGTCGAGTGGCTCGCCGTCCACGCGCACGTCGGCAGGCCGGGCTTTTTGCCCATAATCTTCGGCAACGGCACCGCCCACGGTCACGTGGCTGGCTTCGATCCAGGCGCGCGCCTCCCGGCGGCTGCAATAGCCGAGGTTGGCGAGGAGTTGGTCGAGCCGGCGCATGTCCGCACTGAAGCACGCCGCCCCCCTGGAGCACACGCCGAAAATGACAAGATGGCGACTGGTGGCGGCGTCCGGCCTGCCCGGCAGCACCCTTGCCAGGCCACGTCACGCGATCAGACGCTTTTCCCAGAATATGCTCGGCAACGGTCGCTGCATTTGGGATGGCTTGGTTTTGCCCCGTTAAATCATTTTTTATGTCACTTTGGGAATATAAGGTCATCACCAGCGGCAAGGGGGGCTTCGCCACGCCCGCGCTGCTGGAAAAATTCCTCAACGATCTCGGCCGCGAGGAGTGGGAAATCATCCATTTTCGCCCGCAACCCGACAACGCACTGTCCTTCACCGGCCTCGCGCGCCGCTCGACCCAGCGGGACTGGACCCTGCAGGACGCGGCGGCCGCCGCCGCGAAGGCCGAGGCGGACAAACTCCGGGCCGAGTTCGAGGCCAAGTTCAAGGCCGCCACGAGCACGGCACCTGCCGCCGCGGAGGAAAAAGCCCCCAGCTACCTCGCCGAACAGGCCGGGCCGGACGACGGTTTTCGCAAACCCGTGGACACCTCCCGCGACGATGATCCTGATGCGCCCGAGGATGACGAGAAGGATGACTGGGACAAACTCGATAAGGAGGACGAGTTGCCGACCTTTTTTGAGGCGCTCAAGCCGCACATGCGCCGCAATCAACGCGGTCCCGGCATGTCGGTGGGCACCGACTATCTGGCGAAAAAATGGGATTTGGCCGAAGAGGACGTCAAGGGCGCGCTCGTCGAGTGCGGCCTGCAGATACCGGGCGACGAGAATGCCAAGCCCGTCTACGTCGAATACGACGGTGACCTGTTCTGGGTGAACATCAACCGCCGCGGCGAACTGTGGATCAACACGCGCGAAAAACCGCGCCCGGTTTTCCGTGTGGTGCCGGCGACCAAGGTTGCGGCGGAGGAGCCGGCCGAAAAGCCCGCGGCTCCGGCCGCTGCGGACCAGCCGGTGACCGCCGAGGCGGTGGCCGCCAGCCCCGCGCAAGAGCAGAAACCCAAAGGCAAAGCCGAACAGCCTCCCATGCTGCTGCCCGCCGGTCCGGACTTGCTGGAGAAAATCCGTCCGCACATGCGCCGCAACCGGCGTGGGCCCGGCGGTTCGGGCAGCACGAGTTTTCTGGCGCGCGCCCTGCGCACCACCGAGGCCAATCTCATGACGGCGTTCGCCGCCCTGGGCCTGACCCTGCCGGAAAAACCGGCGGACAAGCCGCTGTTTGCCGTGTTTGGCGAAGAACTCTGGTGGCTGAACCGCGACCAGCGCGGCGGGGTATGGATCAACGGCCGCGACAAACAGGCGGGCGAGACGGTCGCGTCCGCGACCGAGGCCGAGCCGGCACCCGTGGCAACCCCGGTGGCGGAAACGGCCGCCCCCCCGGCCGAGGTCAAAGACGAAGCCCGGGACACGAAGACAGCCAACGTCTTTTCCGCCGTCCGGCTCCTGCTCAAGGCGACCAAGACCGGCGCGCTTGCCGGCGAAACCGGCCGGCTGGCCATGGAGCTCGGTCAAGCCGAGGAGGCATTTATTACGACCTTCACGGGGGCCGGCCTCAAGGTGCCGGAGAAGGCGCGGGAGAAGCCCGTCTTCGTGGAACACGCCGGCGAGATCTTCTGGTTCAACCGCAACGCCAAGGGCCAGCTCTGGCTCAACGCCAAGGCCTCCAAATTTTCTGAAAAGAGTGGTGGGGGAGAGGACGAGACGGACCAGAAGCCCAAGCGCAGCCGTTCACGGAAAAAGTCCGAATAAGACCTGTCGCGTGGTGCGCTTATCCGGCGCGTCCGCCAAGGATGCGCCATACGGCCCGTCACCGGCGGTTTGGAACCGCCGGGCTGGCAGGCCTGCACCGGTGGCAGGCCGCAGCGCCTGTCAGCAGGCTGTCTGCGCAAGAGCCAATACTCAGGGCGATTGGTATCAGAACTCCGCCGTGCCCGGGGTGCGGGCGAAGGGGATGACGTCGCGGATGTTGGCGACCCCGGTCACGAACATGAGCATGCGCTCGAAGCCGAGGCCGAAGCCCGCGTGCGGCACGGTGCCGTAACGGCGCAGGTCGAGATACCACCAGTAGTTTTTCTCCTCGAGGTGGTGCAGCGCCATGCCGGCGCGCAGCTGGTCGAGGCGTTCCTCGCGCTGGCTGCCACCGATGATTTCACCGATGCCGGGCACGAGCAGGTCCATCGCGGCGACGGTCTCGCGGCCGGCCGCGCAGCCGTCGGTCTGGCGCATGTAGAACGCCTTGATCGCACGCGGATAGTTGTAGACGGTGACGGGGCACTTGAAGTGCTCCTCGGTGAGATAGCGCTCGTGCTCCGACTGGAGGTTGTCGCCCCACGCGACCGGATGCTCCCACGTTTTGCCGCTCCGGTTGAGGATCTCGACGGCCTCGGTGTAGCTGCAGCGGACAAAGGGCTTGTCGAGGACGAAGTCGAGGTGCGTGAGCAGTTCCTTGTCCACGAACTTGGCGAAGAATTCCAGGTCGCCGGCGCAATGCGCGCGGATGTCGCGGATGAGGTGTTTCACGAACTCCTCGGCGAGGTCCATGTTGCCGTTCAGGTCGCAGAACGCGACCTCGGGCTCGATCATCCAGAACTCGGAGGCGTGGCGCGAGGTGTGGGAGTTCTCGGCGCGGAAGGTCGGGCCGAAGGTGTAGACGTTGCTCAAGGCGCAGGCGAAGATCTCCGCCTCAAGCTGGCCGGAGACGGTGAGGAAGGTTTTCCGACCGAAGAAGTCCTTGGCGTTGTCGATGTCGCCCTGCTCGGTCTTGGGCGGATTAGCCAGGTCGAGCGTCGTGACGCGGAACATGTCGCCCGCACCCTCGGCGTCGCTGGCGGTAACGATGGGCGTGTGCACGTAGTAAAACCCCTTCTCCTGGAAAAACTGGTGGACGGCATAGGCCAGCCGGCTGCGCACACGGAAGACGGCGCCGAAGAGGTTCGAGCGCGGGCGCAGGTGGGCGATCTCCCGCAGGAATTCCATCGTGTGCCCCTTCTTCTGGAGCGGGTAGGTGGCGTCGGCCTCGCCGAGCACGATGAACTTTTCCGCGACGACCTCCCACTTCTGGCCCTGGCCCTGCGAGGCGACGAGTTTGCCGCGCACCTCGATGGAGGCCCCGGTGTTGGCTTTTGTCACCTGGGCATAATCGGGCAGGGCGGCGTCCACAATGATTTGCAGGCCCTTGAGGCAGGAGCCGTCGTTCAGCTCGATGAAGGAAAAACCCTTCGCATCGCGGCGGGTGCGGACCCAGCCCTGCAGGAGGATGGCGTCATTAGGGGCGGTGGCGTTGAGGGCGTCTTTGACGAGGGTGCGTTGCATGATATTAGTAACCACGGCTTACACGGCCGGACGCGGCGGCAGAAGCATGAAATGTGGGTGCCCCCGCGGCCGGGGTCAGAGCACGGTCGAGAGCAGGCCGTAGATGCCGACGGTCAGCGCCGCGAGCGAATCGCCGGCGATGAGGCCACCGCCGGCGAGTGACATTGTGCTCATGTCGGCGGGCAGGGCGTCAGCCTCATTGACCGGCGCCCGGCCTGCACTGAAGACGTTGAACAGCGATGCCCCGATCCCGCCACCTGTCCACCAGAGCACGGTGAGAATCTCAACAAAGCCGCCGAAGCTGGAGGCGTAGGGGCTCGGCATCACGACGGCGTCGAAGAGGAAGTCTGTGTTCCTGCCCGTGGTGCTGGCGTCGCGGAAGGCGTGGTAGCGCGGGTTGCGCTTCACGAGCTTGCGGATGACCTCGGTTGCCAGGCCGATGGCGAGGCCGAGCCAGAGGGCCTGCAGCACGTGGGGCTGCGCCTCGGTGATGCCGCGCAACGCGCCGACGAACTTGTAGGTCATGGCGCTCTGCCAATGCTGGGCGCCGGGGACCTCGTGCCCGAATTGGTCGAGTTGGAGCACGGGATAAGCCTGCAGGAAGATCTTCGCGAGCAGGACGGCGAAGACGGCACCGAACACGATGCCGATCATCTGGTAGCGGAATTGGGCGATGCGGTTGGTGCCGAGGCGCCAGCCGATCGAGCGGTCCTGCTGCATATCCCCGCCTTCGCTGCAGGCGATGAGCAGGATCGAGGCACACATGAGCCCGGTGCCGGGATTAGTCAGCCCGGCGGCGGCGAGGATGAAAACTGTCAGGACGAAAGCGCTCGAGATGGGATTCGAATCGGAGATGCCAAGCGAGATGCCGTTCACCAGCACGAACAGGAAACAGAGTCCGACCGCGATGAACAGGAAGCGCAGGGGCTCCCCCAGCACGAAATGGCCGCTCAGCACCACCGCGGCCCCCCAGAAGACCACCCAGAGCACGAGGCGCCAGAAATTAACCCGTTTCCAGTCCTCCTGCGGCACGGGATTAACAGGCAGCTTGGTCTGGAAGCGTCGCGCCGCCTGGAAAAGGATGAGCACGATGTCGATTAGGGCGGCGCCGAGAATAGTACCGAGGGCGATGATGAAGCCGATCTTGCGGTAAGGATCGCCAGACTCGAGCCAGCCGATGGCGACCAGATGAGGCTGTGCGCACCAGCCGATGAGCGCGACCACCAGTGCAGGAATGGCGATGCGCGCCCCCACAATCATGCCGGCCCCGAGGGTTGAGACGGAGAGGCCCGTGGCCCCGAGCACCGCCACTTTGATGCTGCCAAGACCGACCGCATAGCCGACGGCCATGCCGCCGCCCAGTTTGGCGACCGAACGGCGGAGAAGACTGGGATCGGTGAGGGCGCGCAGGATGTTGGCGACGGCAAAACCCGACGGGAAGGTCAGCTGCATGCGGTCCACCAGCACCGGGGTGTAGAGCATGCCGATCCCGACGCCGAACATGCCGATGCAACAGTAAAACAGCGCCAGCTCCCAGCCCGGCACCTCGGGCAGGCCAAGCCAGTGCCGCGCCTGGATGAGCACCGCCATGCCACACATGCCGGCCACCGATGCCGCCATGGTCTGCATGTAGTTCGCACCGTGCTTGCCCTCGGGGCCATAGGGCAGCGTGACCACGCTGCCAAGGATGCCTGCGAGCACCTGGCCACCGACAAAGAACCCGATGGAAAAGTTCATGAAGGCCGCCGAGATACCACCGAGCGGCCCGAGGATGAAGATGGCGACGACCGCCAGCATCAGGTGGTAGGCAGGTGTGCCGATGGCGGGCAGGTAACGTCTCAAGCCGGTTGGGGCGGGGGAGCTGGAAAGCATGGGCCCTCATGAACCATGGAAGACGCGGCCCGTCACGAATGAACTATCTTCCTTGGGCCGGCGCGGTCCGGACGCCCCGCCCAATCTGTTTTGGGCCCTTGCAAATTCGCCATTGAGGCCCGGCCGGGAGCCCAACAGCGTCCTTGCCGGCCGGGTGTCCCGACCACAACCTCCACCCTCATTTTATGATCTGCTACGTTCCCACTGAGACGGCCCCGGCCGAACCCCGGGCGGCGCTTACCCCCGCCACCGCGCAGGCCTTGGTCAAACTGGGCTTCACCGTGCAGGCTGCGCCCGGCCTGGGGCAGGCCAGCCACTATGCCGATGCCGATTACGCAAAGGCGGGCGTCACCTTCGCCGCCGACCACGCGGCCGCGCTGGCGGCGGCCGACCTCGTGCTGCGCGTGCGCAAGCCGCCGACGGAGGACATCGCCCGCATGAAACGCGGAGCGTTGCACCTGAGTTTTCTCGATCCCTTCAACGAACCTGCGCTGCTGGCGGCCTTCGCCGCCGCCGGGGTCAGTGCCGTCAGCCTGGAGATGATCCCGCGCACGACGCAGGCGCAGAAGATGGACGCGCTCAGCTCGCAGGCGAGCCTGGCCGGCTACGCCGCGGTCATCGAGGCCGCGCAGCGACTGCGCATGGCGCTGCCGATGATGATGACCCCCGCCGGCACCATCATGCCGGCGCGGGTGTTTGTCATCGGCGCGGGCGTTGCGGGACTGCAGGCGATTGCGACGGCCAAACGGCTGGGTGCGCGCATCGAGGCGTTCGACACCAGGCCGGTGGTCGAGGAGCAGGTGAAGTCGCTCGGCGCCAAATTCGTGAAGATCGACCTCGGGGAGACCGGCCAGACCGCCGGTGGCTACGCCAAGGCGCTCACGCCCGAGCAGATCGCGAAGCAGCAGGCGGGCATGGCGAAAATCTGCGCCCAGTCCGACATTGTCATCACCACGGCCAAGGTCTTCGGCCGGCCGGCGCCGCGGGTCGTGACGCAGGCGATGCTCGACGGTATGAAGCCCGGCAGCGTGGTGGTGGACCTGGCGGTGGAGACCGGCGGCAACGTCGAGAGCTCCCGCCCGGGCGAAGACGTGGTTACACCCAACGGGGTCACCATCATCGGGCATCCCTGCCTCGAGGGCACGGTGGCCCACCACGCCACGCAGGTGTTGGCGGCGAACTTCGCCGCCTGGCTCACGCACTTCTGGGACGAGAAAACCAAGACCCTGCGCCTCGACCCGCCCGACGAGATTCTCCAGGGCTGCCTCCTCACGCACGGCGGCGCCGTCGTGCATCCACAATTCACCCAAAAAACCTGAACCCCAGCCATGTTCCTGCTCATCGCCTCTGCCAACAAACTCGTGCCGCTGACCGCGGCCGAACTCTATCCGTTGCTTTTCATCCTGGTCCTGGCCGGTTTCCTCGGCTACGAAGTGATCGGGCGCGTTTCACCGACGTTGCACACCCCGCTCATGGCGGCCACCAACGCCATTTCCGGCATCTCGCTGGTCGGTTCGCTCGTGGCGGCGGGCGGCGACTACTCCCTGACCAGCCACATTCTTGGCATGTTCGCCGTTTGCGCGGCGTCCATCAATGTTGTCGGCGGATTCCTGATCACCGACCGCATGCTGCGCATGTTCCGGAAAAAAGCCCCTGGATCAAAATCATGAACGTTGAACTGAGCCATATCCTGGCGGAGGGGGCCTACCTCGTCGCCGCCATCCTGTTTGTCCTCGGCCTCAAGGCCCTGAGCCATCCCGACACCGCGAGACGCGGCATGTTCATGGCCGAGATCGGCATGCTGCTCGCCGTGATCGGCACGCTGCTCTATTTTGAGATCGTCACCTGGACCTGGATCCTGGTGGGCGTGGCCGTGGGTTCGGCCGTCGGCACCCTGATGGCGGTGTTCATGCCGATGACGGCGATGCCGCAACGGATCGCCCTGTCGCACGCTTTCGGCGCGCTCGCCGCGGTGCTGGTCGGCATCTACAAATTCATTGAGTATCCGGTGGACGACCTGGGCCGGCTGCGCATTGCGGCGCTGGGCTTTGAGGTGCTTTTTGGCGGGCTCACCGTCACGGGCTCGCTCATGGCCTTTGCCAAGCTGCAGGAACTGGTCCGCGGTGCGCCCATCACCTTCCGCGGCCAGAATTTCTTCAATCTCGGGCTCCTGACCACCACCGTCGCACTCTACATCTATTTTGTGTGCGATCCCTCGGCCGCGTGGGCGTTTTATACGTTTCTGGCCCTCGGTTTCGTGGTGGGCATCCTGCTCGTTTTGCCCATCGGCGGAGCCGACATGCCGGTGGTCATCTCCCTGCTCAACAGCTACGCCGGCCTGGCGGCCGCCGCGACAGGGATCGCGATCGACAACAAGGTGCTCATCATCGCCGGTTCGCTCGACGGCACGAGCGGCTTCTTCCTTTCGATCCTGATGAGCCGCGCGATGAACCGTTCGTTCGCCAACGTTCTGTTCGGCGCGGTGGGGGCGGCCCCGCCGCCAGGCACCAAGACGGTGGAAACCCGCACCGTGATGCGCTACACGCCGGACGACATGAAGTTCGTCCTCGAGAACGCGGCCAACGTCATCATTGTGCCCGGCTACGGCATGGCGGTGGCGCAGGCGCAGCACGTGCTGCACGAGATCGCCAACCACCTCATCGAACTCGGCATTCAGGTGCGCTACGCCATCCACCCGGTCGCGGGCCGCATGCCAGGCCACATGAACGTGCTGCTGGCCGAGGCCAACGTGTCCTACGACATGCTGTTCGAGCGTGATGCCATCAACGACCAGTTTGCCGAGACCGATGTGGTGGTCGTGGTCGGCGCCAATGACGTCGTCAATCCGGCGGCGCGCACCAAGAAGGGCAGTCCGCTCTACGGCATGCCCATCCTTGACGTGGACAAGGCGCGCACCGTGATCTTCCTCAAGCGTTCGATGGGGGCCGGTTTTGCCGGGGAGGAGAACGAACTCTTCTTCGACAAGAAGACCATGATGGTCCTCGGTGACGCCAAGCAGACGCTGACGGCGGTTGCCGGCCAACTCAAGAAGCGCCCCGGTCTCGTGCACGGCTGAACCCAACGCCGCACGCGGCAAGGGCACGGGCCGCCCGGGGCTGGAAAGCAGCTCTTGCCGATGCCCAACACCCGCATGCGCTACGGCGAGGCCAAGGCCCCGCTGCAGGGCGTCGTGGCCGAGCTGAAGAGCCTCGCCGCGGGATGGGCCAACGCGGATCGGCCGGGCGGCAACCCGGTGCCGCCTACGCCTGACCGGCGGCGGTGGCTGGCACAACTTCGGTCCGGGCCTGGAAATATCGGTCGATCGCCTGGGCGGCGCGTTTGCCGTCGCCCATCGCCAGGATGACCGTGGCCGCGCCGCGCACGATGTCTCCGCCGGCAAACACGCCCGGCACGCTGGTCATGCCCTGCTCGTCAACCTGGATGTTGCCGCGTGCGTCCAGCTTGAGGTCGGGACAGGTGGCGGTGAGGAGCGGGTTGGCGCGTGTGCCGAGGGCACTGATGACCATGTCGCACTCGATGACAAACTCCGAACCGGGGATGGGCACGGGCCGGCGGCGACCGGACGCGTCGGGCTCGCCCAATTGCATGCGTTCGCAACGCAGGCCGCTGACCCACCGGCGGTCGGTGCCGAGAATTTCCAGCGGAGCCGCAAGGAGTTCGAACTCGATGCCCTCCTGCTCGGCATGGTGCAGTTCCTCGACCCGGGCGGGCATTTCGGCCTTGGTGCGCCGGTAGACGATGAACGCCCGCTCGGCCCCCATGCGCCGGGCGGTGCGCGCAGAGTCCATCGCGACGTTGCCGCCGCCCACCACCGCCACGCGGCGCGGCCGCAGCACGGGGGTGTCGGCTTCCGCGGTGAACGCCGCCATCAGATTCACGCGGGTCAGGTATTCGTTGGCGGTGTAGACCCCCTGGAGATTTTCGCCGGGGATGTTCATGAACATCGGCAGGCCGGCGCCGTTGGCGATGAACACCCCATCGAAACGCGCCTGCAGTTCCGGCACCGTGTAGGTGCGGCCGATGACGACGTTGCATTCGATCTTCACGCCGGAACGGCAGAGCCGTTCCACCTCCTCATCGACGATCTTCTTGGGCAGACGGAATTCCGGGATGCCGTAGACCAACACGCCGCCCGGCCGGTGCAGCGCCTCATAGACCGTGACATCGTGGCCACGGCGCACCAGTTCGCCTGCCGCAGTCAAACCCGCGGGGCCGGATCCGACAATGGCGACGCGGCGGCCCGTCGGGGGCACTGCGTGCAGCGGCACGGCCTCCGGGTGCTGACGGGCCCAGTCGGCGACGAATCGTTCCAAGTGGCCGACGGCGACAGGTTCACCCTTGCAGGCGCGCACGCATACGCATTCGCACTGCGTTTCCTGCGGACAGACGCGGCCGGTGATGGCAGGCAGGGCGTTGTCGCCGAGCAGCGACCTGGCCGCCTCGGGCAGATTGCCCTGCGCAAGCAGTTCGAGGAAACGCGGAATATTGACGCCAACCGGGCAGCCGTTCATGCAGCGCGGATCCTTGCACTGCAGGCAACGGTCCGCCTCGATGAGGGCGAATTTTTCGGGCAGGCCGAGATTGACCTCCTCGAAATTTACGCGGCGCCGCCCGGCGTCCTGCTCGGGCATGGCCTGCCGCCGGAGTTGCAGGCGTTCCTTGGTCGTGATGCGTTTCGGTTGCACAGCGGGGGTCGGGAGGGGGATCAGCGGTGGTTGAGGCCGACACGGCAGCCGTCGGCACCGCAGGAGTTGGCGGTCTGTTCGAACTCGCGGTAGGTGGTCTGGCGGTCGGCCAGTAGGTCAAAATCAACTGCGTGTCCGTCGAATTCCGGACCGTCGACACACGCGAAAAACACCTTGCCGCCCACATTCACGCGGCAGCCGCCGCACATGCCCGTGCCATCGACCATGAGCGGATTCAGCGAGACGATCGTGCGCACACCGGCGGGACGGGTCAGTGCTGCGACCGCGCGCATCATCGGCACCGGGCCCACGGCGTAAACGATCCCGATGCCACCAGCGGCCAGTAGCTCGGCGGCCGCCTGGGTGACGAAACCCTTGCGGCCATAGCTGCCGTCATCGGTGCAGACGACCACGGCACCCAACTGGCGCAGTTCCGTTTCGAAAATCACCCATTCCTTCGAGCGGCCGCCAATGATGCTGGTGACCTGCACGCCGCCCCGCGACAATGCCTGCGCGATCGGGTGGGCGACGGCCGTGCCCACGCCGCCGCCGATGCACAGGGCATGGCCCTGCCTGATCACCTCGGTGGGGTGCCCCAACGGGCCGGCGATGTCCTGAATCGCCTGACCGGGCTCCAAGGCGACCAGTTCGCGCGTGCTTTTACCCACGGCCTGGATCACGAGGGCGATGGTGCCGGCAACTGGGTCGGAGTCGGCGATGGTCAGGGGAATGCGCTCTGCGCCTTCGCCGCGGCGCACGATGACAAACTGCCCCGCCTGCCGGATCTCGGCAATCCGGGGCGCGCACACGTCGAGACGAGTCACATTCGGACTGAGCTGGGTTTTGGCGATGATGGCGTGCATCCGGGTGAAAGAGGAAGGCATACCAAGGCAAGGTCGGTGGGACAAATCAACGTCCAACCGCAGATCCGGCTGCCGATGCGAGGCCAGCTTTGTTGGCAGCGATCCGTCTATGAGCATGACGGAGACTCGCACCTGACTGGCAAGAGAGGGGGCTCTGTCGCCCAAGAGCCGGTGCCGATCAGAAAATGCAGGGGCCTGCGCCGGGATTGAATCAAGGGCCCGGGCTCATGCGGTGTTTGCCCGGCCAACTGGCCCGCCCGGCCGGCGCAAAGTCTGGGCCCCCTCACCCGCCAAGGAACTGGCGCAGCATCTCCGGTCCGTTTTCCCAAAAGACCAGCAACACGCCCATCAGCGAGCCGCCGGCGATGACGCCGGAGGCCACCGGCCAGGTGTAGGCTTCGGACAGCGCGGGATTCTTCTTTTCCAACACGCGGCCGATGACGGCGCCGAGGCAGAAGAGCAGGCCGTAGTACCAGTGGAAGGTCCAGGACAGGCCGAGGGCCGCAGCCGAAGGCATCCAAGCCTGTTGCCGCGGACACCATTTGGCCAGCAGTGTCAGGATGATGCCCACGGCGCCGCCAATCCCAATCGACCAGACCTTGACGGGTTGCAATGCCTCCAGACCCTGACTGAGCGCCATGGCCACGGCGCGCCACGATTGGGCGGCGGGGGCCGGAAACTGGTCCGAGCCGAGCACCTCGGCGTTCGGCACAAGGACGCGGAAGGCCAGCACGGTCGCGATCGTGCCCATGAAAATGCCGGCGAACTGCGCGAGGAACTGCTTGCGCGGGTTGGCCCCGAGCAGGTAGCCGCTCTTCAGGTCAGTGAGCAGGTCGGCCGAGGAGCTGGCCGCGCTGGCCGTGATGTTGGCGCTCATCAGGTTGATATTCAGGTTGCCTGGGCTGATGGCGCCGAAGAGCAGTTGCGTGACCTTGCCCATGGCCCCGACCGGGGTCGTGTCGGTCTCGCCGGTCACCCGGCAGGCGACAAGGGCGAGCAGAAAGGTGATGGCCACCGCCAGAGCGCTTTGCCACACCGGCATGCCGAAACTGACCTTGCCCAGCCAGCAGACGGCGATGAGCGCCAAGCCCTGGCCGACGAAAAACCAGGACATGGGCGTCTCGATCGCGTCCAGGGGATTTGTGGCTGCGGCGGGCTGGCGGCCGAACATTTTCCGCATCGAACCCAACGCGGCGACGATGGTGCGCCACTGCATGAAGAAAGCCAGCAGGCTGGAGCTGACCATGCAGCTCACGCCGCCCCAAAGCGTCCACTGCACGACTTCGCGGAAGCCGGTGCCGGTGATGGTGCCGTTGGCCTGCATGAGCGGCACAAACACGCCCCAGCAGAGCGTCCCGCCGAGCAGCATGCTGGCGCCCGCCCGCAGGCCCATCAGGGCGCCGCCGGCGATGAAGATCGGATCCCATTGGAAAAATACGGTGCGACCCATCCAGGTCGGCCCGAAGGTGGCGGCGTTGAATTTGGCGAAGAATACACTGAGGCTGTAAGGGGCGAGTTTCGCGCTGACAAGGTGGAGGCCGTCCATCCAGAACTGGCTGGCGGCGGCGGCAATGCCACCGAGGGTCAGGGCGCGGGCCGACCGGGCGGCCTTGGCGCCTTCGGAGTAGAGGGTGCGCAGCGTCACGGCGGCCGCGATGCCGGTGGGGAAGCGCAGTTGCTCGGTGTTGATCATCTGGCGCTTCATCGGGATGGCCATCGTTACGCCCAGCACCGCGAGGATGAAGACCCACGCCAGCATCTGCCCGAGCGGCAGCTGCTGGTGGTTGATCATGACATAGGCGGCGAAGGCCGACACCAGGGTCGAGCCGGTGGAGTAACCGGCGGCGCTGGCGGTGGACTGCATGCAATTATTTTCCAAAATCGACATCGGCGTGCGGGCGAGGCCGATTTTGCGGAAGATATTCCACGAGGTGTAGGAGACGATGCAGGCGGTGATGGCGACGCCGAAGCCCCAGCCGGCCTTGAGCCCGATGTAGAGATTGGTCAGTGAGAGAATGCCGCCGAGCACGGTGCCCATGAGCACCGCGCGGAGCGTGAGCTGCGGCATGCGGTCGCCGCGACCGAGGTAGACCTTTTCATACCATTGCCGCTCGATCTCGGCGGGCGTGCCTTGAAAGCCGTCCACAAAGATGGGATGGTCGGCGGCGTTGTCGTGGCCCGGGGCGGAAGCACCGGGGGTGGGCGGCTGGGGTTGGGCCATGGGGTAAGCAGGAGGTAGGGCGCCGAGAGTGCGTCCGGGTGGTCCCGTGGCAAGCGGCAAGCCCGGGTGGCCCCGGCGGGGAGGGGTGGCGGCAATCAGCCGCCTGCAAGCAGCTCGCGGCGGAGTTTCTCGAGTTCCTCCAGCCGGGGATCGATGCGCAGGCGAATCGCTTTTTGGACATCCACCCACCACCACACCGTAGCGCCAATGGGAACGACCAGAAGAATCGCGATCCAAGCGGCGGTGCTGGGGGTGGTCAGCAGCGTGACCAGATATTCTGGCGGCGCCCCGTGACGAACCTTTTGCCAGCAGCCATAACCAAGGAGAAGAAGGGCCGTGCCATAAGCGGTGAGATACCACTTGGCATAGTGACTGATGAAACCCCGCTGGTGTCGCAGTTCGGTGATGTTGGCCTCCAGTTTAACCAGCATCGATGCTTCCGGCCCAACCCGCCTTTGCCGGAAGCGCCACAGATCATACAGAAATACGCAGGAGACGCCGGCAATTACCGTCAGGCCCAGCAAGATCGGCCAGCCGAAGAGGCCCATGCTCCACGTCAACCAGCCAAACCCGATGGAGGCGATGATGCCGCCCACGCCTTCGATATAGTTACGCAGCAGTATGGTGCCCTCCATTTTCCGGCGCTTGGCTTCAAAGGTGGCACGGAGTTCACCCGGATCTGTGGCGGTCCCGACGGGTAGGGACTGCCGCTTCCAGATCGCTTCGTAGTCACTCAAGTTCATTGGTTACTCCTTTCATGAGTTCGGCGAGGCGTTGACGTGCCCGCGTCAAGGCGACTCCGACATGGTTTTCGGTCAGGCCGGTGATTTCAGCGATCTCGCGGTAGGCCAGGCCGTCGAGCGAAAACAACATCAGGGCCCGGTCGAACATCGGCAGGGCGTGGATGGAGGCATACAGTTTGTCGAGAATCTCGCGATCGCCGGCATGCTCGGCTGGCGAGGCGGCAGGTGTGGCCATGACACCGAAGTCTGCTCCAGGCTCGATGCGCTTCTCCCGCCGGTCGATGCCGCGACGCCAGGTCAGCGCGGTGTTGAGACAGACGCGGTAAATCCACGTCGAGGGTTTGGCCTGCCCGGCATAGGCCGGCAGTGAGCGCCAGAGTTGCAACAGCAACTCCTGCTGCAGGTCGGCCGTATCGGCCGGGGTGGCGGCGAACGAACGGGCGACTTTGACGATGATGCCCCGATGCGCCTCCAGCCAGCGCTGGAAAAGGGATTCGGATTCGGCAGGTGAGCTCATCATAGGATTAGTCGCCGCAGCGAACCAATCCTTACAAACATTCGAGGGAAAGCCAGCCGTCGGCGGCGGGATGAGGACGGGCGGAACGTCATACGCCGCGATCCCACGGCGCGTCCTTGATACCTGCGCAGCGGCGCGAACGGATGCCCGCACCCTCGCACAAATCAAGGTTGTCCGCCCCGCCGCGTCCCGATACGTTCCGCGCAAACTCGCGAGTCATTCAATTCGAAGGAGGGCCTCTCATGAAACGTTGGTCAATTCCCCGCGGTGCGATGCGGCAACTGCTGGCCGCCGCCCTTGCCGTTGCGCCCGTCACGCTCACCGCGGCGGCGCCCAAAGTCCGCGAGCCGGCGGTTGCCGGTCTGTTTTATCCGGCCGATCCCGCGGCGCTGGCCCGGATGATCGACGGTTACCTTGCCGCGGCCAAGACGGAATCGCCCGGCGAACTCAAGGCGCTCATCTGCCCGCACGCGGGCTACGTTTACTCGGGACCGGTGGCCGCGTCCGGATTTCGGCTGCTGCAAGGGGCCGACTTTGCCACGGTCATCCTGCTCGCCCCCAGCCACTATGCCGCCCTTGACGGCGCCGCGGTGTCCGATGCCGACGTGTTTCGTACGCCGCTGGGCGACGTGCCGATCTCGCCCAAGGCGCGCCAACTCGCGCAACTCCGTCCCTTTGCGCTTGCACCGCGTTGCCTGGTGCAGCGTCCCGGCTGGGCCGCCCAGTCGTCGCGCCAGCCACCCGCGGACGGCTGTGCTACCGCCGACACGTGGGAGCATGCCGACGAGGTCGAGGTGCCGTTTCTCCAACGCACGCTTAAAGATTTCCAGCTGCTGCCCGTCGTCTGCGGCGAAGTCAATCCGGCGCAAGCCGCGCGCGCGCTCACGCAGGTGCTCGACGATCGCACGCTGATTGTCGTCAGCTCCGACCTCAGCCACTACCAGCCTGATGCCGAGGCACGCACCCTCGACCGGCGCTGCACCGATGCAATCTGCGCACTCGACGTCGATAAAATGTCCGCGCAGGAAGCCTGCGGGCGCACGCCGATCCTCACGCTGCTGCACATCGCGAAGCAGCAGGGCTGGCAGGCGCGGTTGCTCGACTACCGCAACAGCGGCGACACCGCGGGCGACAAGGCGCGCGTCGTCGGCTATGCGGCGATCGCGTTTTACGCGCCGGCAGCGGCCACAGAAACCTTCACCAATGAGGAGCGGCGTTTCCTCCTTGATGTCGCTCGCCAGTCCGTCCGCGAAGCCGCCGGCACCGGCCGGCAGCGGCCCGTGTCCGCCGACGGACTCGCCGCCAAACTCACCGCCACGCGCGGTTGCTTCGTCACGCTGACGCAGGGCGGCCGGTTGCGCGGCTGCATCGGCCACATCCAACCCATGATGCCGCTCTACCAGGCGATCATTGACAACGCCCGCAACGCCGCCATCCGCGATCCGCGTTTCCTGCCGGTCTCCGCGCGGGAGGTCGCCGAACTCGAAATCGAAATCAGCGTGCTCACGGTGCCGCAGCCACTCGCGTTTACCTCGCCCGAAGACCTGCTGCGCCTGCTGCGTCCGCAGAAAGACGGGGTGGTGCTCAACATTCGGGGCCGGGTCGCGACCTATCTGCCGCAGGTGTGGGAGCAGTTGCCCGACAAGGTCGATTTTCTCGACAGCCTCGCCGAGAAAGCCGGCTGCGCGTCCGGCGACTGGCGCAAGCCCGGCGTCACGGTCTCGATCTACCAGGTTGAGTCGTTCAAGGAATCGGACCGCTGAGCGATGAATGCCGCGACGACCGCGCCGGGCTCCGCACACCGGCTGTTTCTGGCGGCGGTTGGCGGCATCGGCGCGGCGGCCGTGATGACGCAGCTCGTGCTGATGCGCGAGTTGCTCGGCGCTTTTTCGGGCAATGAACTCATCTTCGGTCTCAGTCTCGGCAGCTGGCTGTTGCTCACCGGCGCGGGCGCGTGGCTGGCCCGCGGCGCCCAGCGGCTCGATTCGCCGGAGCACGTTTTCGGCTGGGGGCAGATTGGCATCGCGTTGCTGCCGCTGGCGGAGGTCGTGGCCGTGCGCGTGCTGCGCGATGTCGTGTTTGCGCGCGGCGCGGCGGTGGGTGTGATCGAAACCGTCTTGGGCTGCCTTGCCCTGCTCGCGCCGTATTGCCTGCTGTCGGGCGCGATGCTGACGCTGGCGTGCGCGTGGCTGGCGCAGCGCGGCGACCGGGCAGGTGCCGGCCGCGTCTACGTCGCCGACACGCTCGGCAGCATCGCTGGCGGCGCGCTGTTCTGTTTCGCGCTCGTGCCGTGGTTTGACCATTTCGCGCTGCTGGCATTTCCTGCCCTGCTGAATCTCACGCTCGCCGGCCTGCTCGCGTGGCGCGCTCGCCGGCGGGTGCTGCTGGGCACGGCCGCCCTTGCCGCCGTCGCGCTTGGCACCGTGGCGCTCACGGCCAACGTCGACGAACTGACGACGCACTGGCAGCACGCCGGCGAGGTCGTCTTCCGCGCGAACTCGCCCTACGGTCGGCTGGTTGTCACGCGCGCCGCCGGCCAGCTCACGTTTTTTGAAAACGGCGTCCCGGTGGTCTTTTCCGACAACTCCGCCCACATCGAGGAGACCGTTCACTACGCCATGAGTCAGCGGCCCGGTGCGCAGCGCGTCCTGCTGCTCTCCGGTGGCGTGGCCGGCGCGGCGCGCGAGGTCCTGCGCTACGGCGTGCGCGAGGTCACGGTCGTGGAACTCGACCCGCGCATGATCGAGGCCGGCCACCGGCTGCTCCCCGGCCATCTCGATGATCCGCGCCTCCGCCTTGTCGCCACCGACGGCCGGCGCTTCGTGCAACGCACCGCCGCGCGCTTCGACGTGGTGCTGCTCGATCTGCCCGATCCATCGACGTTTCTATTCAACCGCTTCTACACTGCGGAATTTTTCGCCAGCGTGAAGCGCATCCTCACCCCCGGCGGCGTGCTCGGCTTCGGTCTCGGCCGTTATGAAAATTACGTCAGCCCCGAACTCGCCCGGCTGCTCGCGTCCGCGCAGCGCACCGCGCGCTCGGTGTTCGCACAGGTGCGGATGATTCCGGGTGGCCGCGTTTATTTCCTTGCGGCCGACGGGCCGCTCGACCTCGACATCGCGGCCCGGCTCGAACAGCGCGGCCTCGCGACGCAGTTCGTCAACCGCCACTACCTTGCCGCCGCCCTGACGGGCGACCGTCTGGCCGATCTCGATCGAGCCGTCGCCCAGCCGGCCGAACTCAACACCGACTTCAACCCGGTGCTGTATTACTACAGCCTGCGCCACTGGCTGAGCCAGTTCGCGCTGCCCTCAGGCCTGTTGGGTGCGGCGCTCGTTGTGGCGCTGGCCGTTTACCTCGTCCGGCTGCCGGCGGTGCCGCGCGTGCTTTTCGCGTCTGGCTTCGCCGCGTCGGCGCTCGAGGTCGTGCTGTTGCTCGGGTTTCAGATGTTCTACGGCTCGCTCTACCAACAGGTCGGGCTCGTCGTGACCGTTTTCATGGCCGGCCTCGCAATTGGCGCGTGGCGGGCGGCGGGGCGCCCGGTGGTCGTTTCTGCTGGGCGTGGTCTCGCATGGCTGGCGTTGGCGGTGGCCGCGTTCGCGGCGCTGCTGCCATTGGTGCTGCCCCGGCTCTCGGGCCTGGGCGACATCGCCGGCCAGGGCGCCATGCTGCTCATCACGTTCCTGCTCGCCGCAGTCGTCGGGGCCCAGTTCCCACTCGCCGCCGCCGCGTCGCCCGGCGAGGCCACGCGGGTGGCCGCGCGGCTTTTTTCCGCCGACCTCACCGGCGCGGCGCTCGGCGCACTGCTGGTGAGCGCGTGGCTCATCCCGGTCGCAGGCATCACCATGGTCTGCCTGCTCACGGCGGGGTTGAATCTCGCCGCCGCCGGGCTAGCCTGGCGTCAAACTCCGAGCGCATGAACACGGGCCCCTTCAGTTTCATCTGCCTCAAGATCGTCCGCTGGACCGGCTGGCTGCTGCTGCCGATGGTCACCGCGTTTTTCGCGACCGGTTACGCGATCAGCGGCCGCTATGGCTTCGGCGCCTTCACCGACGAGCAGACCGCCCTCGAGTTGCACAAGCTCATGCACCTGCCGCTCGTGATCCTTGTGGTCGCGCACGTCGTGCCGTCAACCTACCTCGCCTTCATCCGATGGGGCTGGATCAAACCACACCCGAAAGCCTGAGCCCGCGCGGTCCGGGCGCCGGCGGCACCCCGCGGTTCCTCACACGGCGGCAGGCGCTCGCATGCGGCGCCGTGGGGCTCGCGAATATAGCCATGGGGACCGAAGCAAACTCCTGGCTGCGCGATCTCCTCGGCCTCGGCAGCTCCGCCGCGGCGCCGGCCGAAATCTTCAAGGGTGACGCGCCCAGCGACGAGGTTTTCGCCCTCTGGCAGCGGCGCGGTTGGGTGCACGAGGGATCGCACTACCTCAAGCTCGACCGCAACGTCCAGTGCAAGGTCTGCCCCAACAACTGCATTCTCGCGCCCGGTGACCGCAGCCACTGCCGCAACAAAATCAACCGCGACGGCACGCTCTACACCCTCGCCTACGCGAACCCGTGCACGTTCCACGTCGATCCGGTCGAGAAGAAACCGCTGTTTCATTTCCTGCCCGGCAGCCTCACGTTCTCGCTCGCGACGTCGGGCTGTGTGTTCCGCTGCCTCAACTGCCAGAACTGGGAAATCTCCCAGAAGAAACCCGAGGAAACCAAGGACCCGCACGGATCCGCGCTGTGCTTCCGTCCGCCGCTGCCCGCCGCGCTCACCGCGACCGACCTGCGCCGGCTCAGTCTATTCCCCGACGACATCGCGGCCGTCGCCACCGCGCTGCGCTGCCCTTCCGTCGCCTACACCTACTCCGAACCCACCGCCTACTACGAATACACCTTCGACTCCTGCCGCGCCGCCCGGACCCGCGGCGTGCGCAACATCATCGTCACCTGCGGCTCCATCGAAGAACGCCCGCTCCGTGAGCTCGCGCCCTTCGTCGATGCCGCACACGTCGATCTCAAGGGCTTCAGTGAAGATACCTACAGGCAGCTGAACTCCGGCAAACTTGAGCCCATCCTCCGCACGCTGAAAATCTATCACGAGCTCGGCGTCTGGTTCGAGGTGATCAACCTCATCGTGCCCACCTACACCGACGACCTCGACGGCATCCGGCGCATGTGCGGCTGGCTCGTGGACAATCTCGGCCCCGACCGGCCGCTGCATTTCTCGCGTTTTCATCCGCAGCACAAGCTCGATCACCTTCCGCCCACGCCCGTCGAGACGCTGCTCAAGGCGCGCGACCTCGCGCGCGCCGCCGGCTTGCGCTACGTTTACATCGGTAACGTTCCCGGCCTCGCCGGCGCCGGGAACACGTCGTGCCCGACCTGCCACCGCACGGTCATCGAACGCGATATCTTCTCCGTGACGCGTCTCGACCTCAACGCCGGTAAGTGCCGGCACTGCCACACCGCCATCGCCGGGGTGTGGTCGTAGGGCGAAAACGCATGGCGCAACGCGGCGGACAACAATGCCCGCAAACTGAGCCGCCGGGCAGGCTCCAGCCCCCACTCAAGAGGGCGGGCTCAGCGGCCGGCGGGAAATGGCAGGATCAGCGCTGGTCAAGGGACGGAAAAAACGGGGTGCGAGCCGGTGTTTTGGCCGCGGGATGGAACTCCTTTTCCGCATGCCCGACGCTGCAGAGAGCGGTGTTGCCGGCAACCACCCCGGAGCGGGCGACGGATGCCTTGGCTTGGGGGACGAGGTGAGGATGGGCCGTCTTACCGTGACCGGTGCTCCTGCCATTGGGCTGCCCGGGTGAGCGAGGCCAGGGCGGTGGACGAGAAGGAAAGGAAACGCACCTGCTCCAGCGTGTAGCGGGAGCGTCGGGCATGCGCGATCAGATCCGGATCCAGCGCGGTGCCGGTCTGCAGGAGCTGCACAGGGAAAGGCTCGTCCGGGCGTGTCGGGTCCAGCGCCATCCAGTGCGTGCCGCGGCGGTAGACCAGCACACTGTGCCCGATGCCCGCCAGCAGCACCGATGCGTTCGGCCCCCCTTGGGGCTCGCGGGAGGAGAACAGAACCACCCCCGCGGCAGTGATTTGCTCCTCGGTGGTCAGCAGACGGGCGAGATGAAACAGACAGGCGACGAAGCAGCCGTTAAACAGAGTGTCGCCGGTCTGTTCCGGTGGCGGCAGGAGGGCTTGGGGATAAGCACGCAAGTTACCGACCGCCGGGGCACGGCGGTGCAACTGGGCGACGATGGTATCGGCCAGGGCGGAGGTATCTGCCGCGATGGGTTCGAGCAGGCAGGTTCCGAGGCCCGGGGTGTAAAGCCAGAGCAAATCGTCGAAAGCCAGAGCAATGGCATAGATGCGCTTGGGCGGCGCTGAAGCCTGGGGCAGGTCCATGCCCACGATGCAGGTGTCCACGAGGCCGTTGACCAGCTGGGCGGTGTTCATGGCGTCGCGCATCGCCGCCCCAGCCGGAACGGCCAGGGCAACGAGCATCAGGCTGAAACGCGGGAGACAGGCCATTGGATGATGGCAGTATACGCTTGGATGCGCGGCTCGCAAGCGACTAGAGGCCGGCGGCGGCAACCATGACGAGGAACGGGTCGCGCAACCGGAACCGGGAGCGGCGGCGGCGCGGTAAGGGCTTGGGTTCGGCAAAGGGCCGGAACCCGACGCGGCGCAGGTGGATCGGAGGATGGTTATCTCAATTGTTCTTCGCTGCCGGGATTGAAAACAAGGGCGAGAACGATCCGGGTGTTTTCAGGGGGAGCTGATCGTCGGGATACGGAGCTGGCGGGAAAACGGCGTGGGGACCGGCCGGCGCACCAGCAGAAAAAAGTCGGGGGTGTTGTAGGCCAGCAGAAAGTCGCGCTCCAGCCGGGCAATGGTGTGTTCGCGCACTGCAGGCGGCTCGTGCCGGAAGCTGGGCATCGACCAGCCATAGTTGAGGTCCCAACGCTGGAAGAAGGACAGCACGGTGACATCCGGTCGCGCAAACCAGGCGTCGAGCTGCGGGCGGGTGGCAAGGTGGAGGCGGGCGGCGCGTGCCGGCGGGATTTCCTGAGTCCAGGAGAACGGACCCATGCGCAGTTCGGAGGGCACCGCGCG
>CAJBES010000206.1 GCA_903952145.1 uncultured Opitutaceae bacterium
CCACTTCCATGGGTGCGCGTTTTATAGGGAACGGATAGGGAACATAACTGCAACATTCAGAGGCAAATCCTTACCGCCGTGGATCTCATGGGACGGTGGCGCCCTCGCCATGAAGACCTACGGGCATCTGCGCCAAGAGCACAGTCAGGCACAGGCGATGAGGGGCATTTTTAGGAGCTGATACTTAGAAAGCCGAGTTCAGAGGTGCTACCAGCGCCACGAGGAATTGCTGACCAACCGACGATCCGGCCAAGCGAACACTAAAAAACTTTTTATAGATTCAACTTTGTTCAGCCAGTGCTCATCCCGCGGTCAACATGGGTGTGGCTCGTTTACAGAGCTGGATCGCCAGACCCCACGGGTCGCGCAACATGACCAGATGGGAGCCGTCAGCCAGATGCTGATCTGCGGCCAGAGTTGCTCCGGCGGCGAGCAGGGCGGTCTTGTCGGCCTCAGGGTCCTTCGAAACAAAAGCAAGGTGGAGCAGCAGCGGATCCATCTTCGCGTAAGGCGGAACCTGCTCCGGCGGGTTGTGATAGATTTCGAGCATCACGGTGCCGCCGTCGTCTGCAAGGAAGTGCATGTCGTGTGCGGCTTTCACTGCGCGGACGACTTTTAGCCCGAGGTGCTTCGTGTACCACGCCGCCACGGCCGCGGGGTCAGCCACATTCAGTGCGAAATGTTCAATCTTCATAGATATTTCCGATCATTGAAACTCCTGCTCATTTTGGTGCTTGCCGCCCCCGCGGGCCAGCAACCTGGCCGTCACGCATCCTGCCATGGTTCCGTGGACGACCGGCTTCCAGGTGTACGCGAGCACCGGAACCCTATCAGTGTTCACAATGTGAGTTGCCGTGGTCATTCGGCGATGGGGAGGAATTATTGTGCCGAGGGGGATCATCTTCCCATCCAGCCCCCGTCGACCGTCAAGAGGGTGCCGTGCACGTAGGATGAGGCCGCGGAGGCCAGGAAGACCACCGGCCCCTTGAAATCCCCGGTGTCGCCCCAGCGCCCGGCGGGAATGCGGCCGAGGATCTGGGCAGAGCGCGCCGCGTCGTGGCGGAGCGCCTGGGTGTTGTCGGTGGCGACGTAACCCGGGGCGATGGCGTTGACGTTGACCCCGCGGCCCGCCCACTCGTTGGCGAAAGCCTTCGTGAGCGAGGCGATGCCTCCCTTGCTGGCCGCATATCCCGGCACGGTCACGCCCCCTTGGAAACTCAGGAGCGAGGCGAGGAAGATGACCTTCCCGCTCCCGCGCTCCAACATGCGCCGCCCGATCTCGCGGGTGAGGACGAACTGCGCGCTGAGGTTGATCTCCAGGATGCGGTCCCAGTCCGCGTCCGCGTGCTCGTTGGCGGGCTGCCGAAAGATCGACCCTGCGTTATTGACCAGGATGTCGATGACCGACGCGTCGGCGGTGACCCGTTCAATGAAGGCATGGAGGGCCTTGCGATCGGAGAAATCGCAGGCATAGCCGCGGAAGCTGCGCCCGAGGGCCGTGACTTCCTTTTCCACGGCGCTGCCCTTTGCCTCCAGTGTCGTGCTTACGCCAAGGAGGTCGGCGCCGGCCTCGGCCAGGGCGACGGCCATGGCCCTGCCGATGCCGCGTTTGCAGCCCGTGACGAGGGCGGTCTTGCCCTTGAGGTTGAAGAGATTTGTCGTGTTCATGGGTTTCCGCACCGGATCAGCACCTTCATGGCGCCGGGTTGTTTCTCAAGCTCATGGAAAACTTCGGACAGGCGGTCGAGGGGCTCGACCGTGGTGATCAATGAATCGAGGGGAAGCGTCCGCGCCGCCATCAGCGCCAGGGCCTTCTCGTAGTCTTCCGGCTCGTAGACCCGCGCCCCCTGCAGGCTGAGTTCTTTCCAAAAGAACTGAAACAGGTTGATCTCGACGGGCTGCGGGTGGATCGCCACCACCACGATCCGCCCGCGCTGGGCCAGGGGCTCGGTCATCGAGAGCACGGCCGCCTTCGCTCCCGAGACCTCGAACACAAGGTCCGCACCGCTGCCGCCCGAACGCTCCCGACAGAGTTGCGCGAGGTCGGTCTGTAGCGGATTCACCGCCTCCAGCCCGAGTTTGCGTGCGAAGGCACAGCGGAACTCGCTGACCTCGGAGAGAATCACCTTCGCTCCGGCCTCGCGCGCGACCAGGGCGACGAGGATGCCGATGGGGCCGCCCCCGAGCACCACCGCCAGCTCGCCCGGGCAAACCCGCCCCAGCCGTACGTCGTGGCAGGCGACCGCCAGTGGCTCGGCGAGGGCCGCAGTCTTCAGGTCAACCCCCTCCGGGGCCCGGTGGAGGGTGAACGCCGGGACCGTCCAGGATTCCTGGAAGGCGCCGGGGGAATCGATGCCGATGAACTTCAGCCCGCGACAGATGTGGCTGAACCCGCGGTCGGCCGGTGTTTCCCCGCGGGGATCGAGGGGGCGCACCACCACGCGGTCACCGGGCTTGAAGCCGACCACGCCCCGGCCCACCTCGGCGACCGTGGCCGATGCCTCGTGCCCGATGACCTGCGGGAGTTTTACCCGGCGGTCCATCGCGCCGTGGTAGATGTGCACGTCGGTTCCACAGATTCCGCAATAGGCCACTTGGAGCCGCACTTCCCCCGGACCCGGCGGAACCGGTGGCGCTTCGTCCACGGTGAAGGTTCGATTTCCCCGATAGTAAGCAGCTTTCATGTGGGTTAGGTATGGACTTTAATTGGCATGAGTGGCGTTGGTTAATTGCATTAAAATTTCGGGGGCGAGGCGGACTTCGGCGGCGGCCAGATTTTCGCGGAGCTGTTCCACGGTACTGGCGGCGGTCAAGGGGATGGTGGCCGGATGGCTTTGCATGAGCCAGGCCAGTACGATCTGATTGGGGGTGAATCCGGTTTGCCTGGCGACGTCGCTGAGCACGCAAAGGCGGGCATGGTTGTCGGGGGTGTCGTAGGCGGCTGGCAGTGGACGGTCGTTGCGTGTGTAGGCGCCGCCGAGGAGCGGAGAATAGGCAAGAAGTCGGAGACCCTGGTCCGTGCAGAGATCAAGCATTTCCCGTGAGGCGGGGACCTGAACGGCGAACTCCTGTGGCATCCACGGGTTCGGGCGCAGGTAGGAATGGCGCATCTGCACGCAGGCATATTCGGCCCAGCCGCCAGTTCGGCTGGTGAACAGGGATTGGAGCAGGCGCCAGGCGGCGAAATTGCTGGCTCCGAGCTGGCGCACCTTTCCGCTTCGCACCAGCCGGTCCATGGCGGATAGCGTTTCTTCGAGCGGGGTTTTGCGGTCGTCGGCATGGGCGTAATAGAGGTCAATCACATCCGTTCCCAGGCGCTGCAGACTTTTCTCGCACTCCTGCTCGATTTGTGCGGTGCGCAGACCCGCCTCCACGCCGGGCATGGGCAGCCCAAGCTTGGTCGCGACGATCATCTCCTGGCGGTTGCCGCGCTCGCGCATCCAGCGGCCGAGGAGCAATTCGCTTTCTCCGCCTTGGCAGCCGGGCAGCCAACTGGCGTACTTGTTGGCCGTATCCAGAAATTCCCCCCCCGCACCGGCATAGCAGTCGAGCAGGGAGAAGGCGGTGGATTCGTCGATTTTTGTGCCAAAATACATGGTGCCAAGACAAATGGAGCTTGTTCTGAAACCGGCTTTTCCCAATGGCAGTGAAGGGATCATAAAAATTCAGAATTCTCCGTGTTCGCGGACAGTGTCAAACACCGCCAGGATTTTTTCGGAGGGGATGTCGGACTGGATGTTGTGGATGGTGCCGAAGATGAAGCCGCCATCCTGCTTGAGCGTGTCGATGCGGTCACGCACTTCAGCGCGGATTTCGTCAACGGATCCAAACGGCAGCGTGCTTTGGGTTTCCACGCCGCCGCCCCAGAAGACAAG
>CAJBES010000207.1 GCA_903952145.1 uncultured Opitutaceae bacterium
CCGATGAACATCTCCGTGTCGGAGAAGTACAGGGACGGGTAGATGGCCTGCGGGTTGGTGTCGACGACCACCGGCTCGCTCCACGTCTGGAACTCGTCCCTACTGATGGCGAAGACCAAGGGCGTCCGCGGAAACGCCCTGCTGGTGAAGTCGGCGCCCGTACCCGGCTGGGCGCGGTTCCAGCAGACGACCACGGCGCTGGTGCCGGGGATGCGCTTGGCGTTCACCGCGGACAAGGGCGAGACCAGGGTCGTCGCGCTGGGTGGCCCCCAGGTTGCGCCGCCGTCACTGGACCAGGCTTGTCCCAGGTAGCCGCCCAAGGCCCGGAAGACCATCCATATCCGGCCATCGGCCAACTCCACGCAGGCCGGCTCGCCGTATGAGAGCGGTCTCTTGAGAGTATACCACTTCGGGCCTTTTCGTCGTCCCCCGGGGCCGTTGAGTGTGGCGGGGGTGGGGCCGGCATCGTGGCGCGTGACGTTGTTTGATGCCGGCCCCGGTTCAGGCCCTTTCTGTCATTCCAGGTCAGGCGTTTCGTCCTGATTGACGCGGCCTTTGAGGCGATAGCTCTTACCCTCGATGATGACCGTTTCGCAGTGATGCACGACGCGGTCCAGCACGGCGGAAGCGAGGGTGGCATCGTTGGCGAAGGTCTTGGCCCACTGCTTGTAGGGCCGGTTTGTGGTGATGATGGTGGAGCCCTTTTCGTAGCGTTCGCCGAGCACCTGGAAGAGCAGTTCGGCACCGACCCGGTCGACGGGCAGGAAGCCCAGTTCGTCGATGGCGAGCACCGCCGGGTCGACGTAGCGGCGCATGGCCTTTCTGAGGCTGTTTGCGGCCTGCGCTTCGGCGAGGGTGTTGATGATGCTCACCGCGTTGGTGAACAGCACGCTGTGGTTGTGCTGGCAAGCCTCCAGCGCCAGGGCTATGGCCAGGTGTGTCTTGCCGAGGCCGACCCCGCCGATGAACACCACGTTCTGACACTGACGCATGAATGCCAGGGTGAAGAGGTGTCGGATCTGGTCGCGGTTGATGACTTTGGGCCATTCCCAGTCGAAGGTGTCGAGGGTGCGGCGCGCGGGCAGGCGGGCCCGGCTGATGCGCCGTTCGACCCGGCGTGCCTGTTCAGCCTCGAGTTCGCCGGTGAGCAGACGCAGGAGCAGGTCGTGGTGGGAGCGGTTGAGGCGTGCGGCGTCAGCCAGTTCGGTTTCATGGTTGTCGAGCATCCAGTCGAGCTTGAGCTGCTGCAGGCAGCCGGTCAGGGGGTCGGTCATGGGGGGGCTCCGTTTCAGTAGGCGTCCAGATCGGGTTCGGGGAGGTCGAGTTCCAGCAGGTCGTGTCCGCGGGTGAGGTGTAGGGCGCCGGGTTCGGGCAGCAGCCGCTTCCTGCCTTCGAGGATGTTGAGCACGTACTCGCAGGAGAAGGCGTGGTGCTCGCAGGCGTCGGCGAGCAGGCGTGCGACCTCGTCGCGGCCGTGGATCTCGATCAGGGCGTTGATGCGCCTGACATGGCTGCGCCAGTCCGGGCGGCGCTCGCGCAAGCCGGTCAGATACGGCTCGGCGGCCGTACCGAGCGAGAGGAAGCGGGCGAGTTGCTGCTGGTCGCGGGCGTACCGGGTGCGCAGGAGCAGTTCACGCTCGTGCTCGGGGTTGAGAACGTTCTGCCGGTGCCCGTAGGAGCGCGGGTGGTCCGCGATGAGCCGCTGCTGGGCGTCGTGGAGCATGACGCGGTCGGCGGCCAGGCGCAGGGAGAGCTTCTGCGAGGCCAACGAGGAGGGTACGCTGTAGCGGTTGGTGTCGACGGTGACGCGGAAGCGGCTGGAGGCCAGTACGGTCTTGCCGACGGTGCAGGGGTAAGGCCCGGCGGGAAGTGGCCCGAGGGCCGGCCGCTCGGTTTCTGCGAACAGATCCAGCGGCCGCCGTCCCGTGGTACTGTGGAGTCGCACGTTGGCAACGGTGTCGCGCCAGTGGGCCAGGGCCGCGTTGCTGGCCTCGATGCCGGCCGGTTCGCGACCTGCGAGGAATGAGGTGCGGCAGTAGCCCACGGCATTTTCGACCCGTCCCTTCTGCTGGGGGCTTTTCGGGGCGCAGGCGACGGGTTTAAAGCCGTAGTGAGCCGCAAAGTCCAGGTACTGGGAGTTGTAGACCGCGGGCTGATCGCCGATCCTGGGCCGGCTGACGGCGGTCTTGCAGTTGTCGACCATGACCTTGGCCGGTACCGCCCCGAAGAACTCGAAGGCGTTGCGGTGAGCGGCCAGCCAGTGCTCCATCGCTTCGCCGTAGAAGAACTCGGCGTAGAGCATGCGGCTGTGACAGAGCACCATCACGAAGAACGAGAGCCGCCGGCGCCCGCCGGGCACCTCGACGCTGCGCCAGCAGCCCCAGTCGGCCTGGGCGCACTCTCCGG
>CAJBES010000208.1 GCA_903952145.1 uncultured Opitutaceae bacterium
CCCTGAGGTGACGCGGGCGATGCTGCATGAGCTGCAGGTGCATCAGATCGAGCTCGAGCTGCAGAACGAGGAACTGCGCCGGGCGCAGGTGGCCCTGGAAGAATCGCGGGCGCGCTACTATGACCTCTACGATCTGGCGCCAGTGGCTTATGTCACCGTGAGCAAGCCAGGGCTGATCTTGGAGGCGAACCTCACCACCTGCACCCTGCTGGGTTTGGCCCGGAGCGCACTGGTGGGACAGCCATTCTCCCGCTTCATCCTCAGGGAGGACCAAGACCCCTACTACCTGTTCCGCAAACGGCTCTTTGAGACGGGGGAACCCCAGGTCGGTGAAATACGGCTGGCAAAACTGGACGGACCTCCCTGCTGGGTGCATTTGGCGGCGACCACCGCGCCGGGGGCCGACGGCGCGCCCGTGGGCCGCGTCACCCTGACCGACATCACCGAGCGCAAGCGGGCGGAACTGGCGGCGAAAGAGAGTAAGACCCGCTTCACCTTGATGGCTGATACGGCCCCCGTGCTCATCTGGGAGTCGGGCACCGACAAACTCTGCAATTACTTCAACAAGACCTGGCTCGACTTCACCGGTCGGACCTTGGAGCAGGAAATGGGCAATGGCTGGGTCGAAGGCGTGCATCCGGATGATCTCGCCCATTGTCTGGAGATTTACGCCGGCAGTTTCAACGCCCGGACGGAATTCAAGATGGAATACCGGCTCCGCCGTCACGATGGCGAATACCGCTGGCTGCTCGACCACGGCACGCCCCGTTATTATTCCGACGGCAGCTTCGCCGGCTACATCGGCTCGTGCATCGACCTCACCGGGCGCAAGCAGGCGGAGGCGGAGTTACAGGAGGGCAAAAAACGGCTCGACCAGTTGGCAGAGCAAAGCCGGACGTTTGCCTGGGAGATAAACGCTGCGGGACTCTACACCTATGTCAGCCATGTGACGGAACTCGTGCTGGGTTACCGTCCGGAGGAACTGGCGGGCCGGCGGCACTTCTGCGACTTGCATCCGGAGGCGGGACGCGAGGAGTTCAAGCGGGAAGCTTTCGCGATCTTCGAGCGGAAGGCGCCGTTTGTGGACCTACTCAATCCTGTGGTGACGAAGGACGGGGGCCTGCGGTGGGTTTCCACCAACGGGTTCCCGCTCTTGAACCCCGACGGAACGCTGCAGGGATATCGCGGGAGCAACACTGACATCACCAAGCGCAAGCACACCGAAGACGAGGTCAGGCGGCAGGCGGCCCTGATCAGTTCCCTGCTGGATTCCATCCCGGACATCGTCTTTTTCAAGAATACCGAGGGCTTTTACCTCGGCTGCAATCCTGCCTTTGCCGAGCTTGTAGGCCGGCCCAAGAACGAGATTGTCGGCAAGACCGACCACGACCTCTTCGACGAGGAGATTGCCGATTTTTTCTTGGAGCAGGATCTGCGGATGCTGGCGAAGTGCGAGCCCCGGCACAACGAGGAATGGGTCACCTATCCCGATGGCCGGAAAAAACTGCTGGAAACTCTCAAGACGCCCTATTGGGACCCAGAGCAAAAACTCGTCGGGGTGCTGGGCATCAGTCGCGACATCACGACCCAAAGACAGGCCGAGGCCGCCCTGCGGGAATCGGAACAGTTTGCGCAGGGGACGATCAATGGCCTCCCGGGGCTTGTGGCCATCATGGACGAGGACGGGGTTATTATCATGGTCAACCACCTCTGGCGGGAATTTGGCAAAGCCAACTCCGGGAATGAGGCCGTCCTCTGTGAAGGGGTCAATTATCTTGCCTTGTGCGACACCGCCGCCGGGGGTGGTTGCACCGAGGCCGCCACCTTCGCTGCCGGATTTCGCGCCGTGCTCCAGGGTCGGCAGGATCAGTTCGACTTTGAGTATCCCGGTGACTCTCCCAGTGAGGAACGATGGTTCCTGGCTAGGGTTACGTGCTTTCGGCACGGCAAATCTGCTTATGTTACCGTTGTCCACGACAACATCACCAAGATCAAACAGGTGGAAATCCAACTGCGGCGGATGACCGAACGCCATGTGCTGGCCGCGCGGGCGGGCGGGGTGGGCATCTGGGATTACGACGTGGTCAACAACCGGCTGATCTGGGACGACCAGATGTTTAGCCTCTACGGCATCACACGGGATCAGTTCAGCGGCGCTTATGAGGCCTGGCAGGCAGGGCTGCACCCGGAAGACCGGCAGCGCGGGGACGAAGAAATCCACATGGCGTTGAGAGGCGAAAAGGAGTTTAATACCGAGTTTCGCGTGATCTGGCCTGACGGCACCACCCACACTCTCCGCGCCCTCGCCACTGTGCGACGAGACGCCTCCGGTCAACCCACACAAATGATCGGCACCAACTGGGACATCACCGTCCAGAAACAGGCCGCAGAGGAGCTCCGGCACACCAACCTGTCCCTAGAAAAGGCCAACGCGAAAGCCGTCACCCTGGCCGAGCAGGCGACCACAGCCAACCGCGCCAAGAGCGAGTTCCTGGCGACGATGAGCCATGAGATTCGCACGCCGATGAACGCGGTGCTGGGCCTGATCAGGCTGCTTTTGAACACGCCGCTGGATCCCCGTCAGGCCGAGTTCGCCTGCACGATCGCCGACAGCGGCGAAGCACTCCTCCACATTATCAACGACATCTTGGACCTTTCGAAGATCGAAGCCGGCGGCCATTTTCCGATAGAAAAACGACCCCTTAGTCTGCGCGCCCTGACGGACGGGGTGGTGCGGTTGCTCCAGCCGCGCGCCGAGGAGCACGGGCTCACCCTGGCGATCGACATGGACGAAGGGATCCCGGACTGGCTGACGGGCGACGCCGGCCGCCTGCGCCAGGTGCTCGTGAACCTCGCGGGCAACAGCCTCAAATTTACCGACCGGGGCGGAGTAAAGATCCGCATGCGGCTCCTTGGGACCGAAGCGTTCCGGGCGAACTTGCGCTTCGAGGTGCAGGATACGGGCATCGGTCTTAGCGCCGAAGGTCGCGCCCGCCTCTTTCAGCCGTTTAGCCAGGCGGACGGAACTGCTTCGCCGCAGCGCGGCGGCACCGGCCTGGGGTTGGCCATCTCCAAGCACATTGTGGAACTGATGGGAGGCCGCATCGGCGTGGAGAGCGTGCTCGGCCAGGGCTCGGTCTTCTGGTTTGAGATCGCCTTGGCCATCGCGCCCGCCCCTGCGCCGGAAGTACTGGTTGCCAGCGAAGCGGACCGCGTCCAGAAAACCTCCCCCAGTCGCCAGCTGCGCATCCTCGTCGCCGAGGACAACGAGATCAACCGGCGCCTGCTGAAGTATACTTTGGAGAACTTAGGCCATCAGGCGGATTTCGCCGTCAACGGTGCCGCCGCGATCAGAGCCTGGGAGAGTTCCGCCTACGATCTCATCCTCATGGACTGCCAGATGCCCGAAATGGACGGCTTCGAGGCCACGCGGGAGATCCGGCGGCGCGAGGTGGCCCGATACGCGGGCGGCGGAGCGCATATCCGCATCCTGGCGTTTACCGCTAATGCGTTTGGCGAGGACCGAGAGCGCTGTCTGGCGGCGGGCATGGACGACTTCCTGAGCAAACCCTGCACTGAGGACCAACTCCGAGAGGCGTTAGGCACGGGCATCAGCAGTCCCGGCCTCGCCACCCCGCCGCCGACACCGACAGTCGGACCTCCGTCTCCAAGCCTCGTCGCCCTCGATCCCCAGCGCCCAGCCAAGCTCTGCGCCGAAATCGGCGATGAAAACGCGCACAGACTCATCGATGATTTTCTGGCAGACCTACCCGGGCTGATCGCCGAAATCCGCGTCATAGCCAAAGCAGGGCCTCCGAGCAAAGTCGGTTGTCTGGCGCATTCGCTACTGGGCATCAGCCTGGCCTTTGGGTTGGTGCAGTTAGGATCGCTCCTTCGTCAAATCCAGGAGCGGGCCGAAGTCGGTGATGACGTCGGGCTAGTTCCGTTGTTAGAGTGTCTGCCGGTTGCAGCGGAGCAGGCGCGAACTGAGTTGTGCCAGTGGAGGGAGGATAATTGATCGCCTCCTTCTGCGGCCAAGCCCAGCAGTTCGCGCCGGCTTGGCGCACTCGGTGTCGGGGATTGACCCCGGCTACAGTGCCACCCACGCATTCTACGCTTGGACTGGCGACAAGGATCGCACGAACGCCACCACGGAACGCTTGAGCGACGCCCTCCAGAGCCCAGCGGATGAGGCCAGCCCACCATGAGCAGCAACGATCCGCAACCCGGCGCGGCCGTTTGCCACATTGCGGGAGCTTTACGAAAGCCTACTACTAAAACTTAGTTAAGTTAAGAGGTCAGGACAGGACTGTCCGGAATTAACTCACTATCCTAGAACAAGGTAGGGATATCATCCGTGAAGGACGTTGTATCAGGTAGTGGGGAACGTGGCGTAAAAGTTGAAAGGCCTGTTTTTCAACGCGCGACCGATGTCGCTCAACCCGGCGGAGCACGAGATATACGGGCGGGCCCGCGTGCTGAAGCGGCTCGTGCGCATGCGCGGGCAGGCCTTCACGCTCACGGTGATCGACGG
>CAJBES010000209.1 GCA_903952145.1 uncultured Opitutaceae bacterium
AAAAAGGCCCCGTCCGGTGCCTGGCTCCTGCGCCGCGAACGTTTTCTGCACACCGGATTTGGCGTCACGGGCAATTTCGCCTTTGCGCTCGGATCGGTGCGTGCCGTCCGCGTGCAGCTCGCGCCCCGCTAGTTTTCCATGAAAAATAACTCCCTTGGCCTTGGCCTGATCGGGTGTGGCGGCTACGCCCGGCTAAACCTCGAGGCGCTGGCGCGGGCAAAAGGCCTGCATCTGGCGTCCGCCTACGACCTTGATCCGGCAAAAGCCCGCGAGACCTGCCGGGAATTCGGCGGCACACCCGCCGCGAGTCTAACCGCGTTGCTCGCCGCCCCTGCGGTCGCCGCCGTGATCGTGGCGACGCCCAACAGCCGGCACTGCGCTGATGCGCTGACCGCGTTGGAAGCGGGCAAGCATGTGTTCGTGAACATTCCCGTGACGCTCTCGACCGACGAGGCCCGCAGCATGATTGCGCGGGCGCGGGCGTGCCGCCGGGTGCTCATGGCCGGGGTCAACCATCGCAAGAATCCCGCCGTGCTCGCCCTGCAGGCAACCCTCAAATCAGGGACGATCGGGGTGCCGCACCTCATGCAGGCGAGCGTATCGTTTCCAACGGCGTACAAGCTGGCACCCGGCAGCTGGCGGGGCTCCGCGAAGGAGGCGCCCATGCTGCCCTTCTCGCAGATGGGGATCATCGCCTTGGAAGTGGCGCTGATGTTTTGGGGCCCACCTGAAACGGTATCCGCCAGCATTGCGAAGCGCGATGCGCCGACCGAAACCCCCGATCTCGGGGCCGTCTTCGCGACCTATGGCGACGGACGGATTTTCTCGATGGTATGTTCATATGTCACTCACGCGAGCTACTGGATGACCGTTTCCGGTCCGCGCGGCGCGGCCACCTGGGACCGGATCGATGCCAACAGCCTGCGTGTCGTCACCGGTTCGGGTGAACCGGTGCGGCAGCCGTTTGTCTCGAACGACGAGCAGTTGGACGAACTCCACGAATTTCGGGACTGCATCCTCACGCACCGGGAGTCTGGTGCCGGGGCGGAGTGCATCTATAACCTGGCGGAGTTCTACCGGGCCATTGCTGAATCGATCACCACGGGCCGTGCCACCACGTTTGTACCTTGGCGGGATTAAAGCTGCCTCCAAGGCGTGTTTCAAAACCAAGGTTTCGGCAGGCAGTGTTCCGAGCACAGCGATAATCCGCCACTTATCCGTTCGCCGGACTCGCGACCCCGAACCGGTCGAGGGGCTCGCGCCCATCCGGCGTCCGCAGACGGGCGGTCTGGCTGAGCGAATCTGGACCTGGTGGCGTGTTTGCAACCGCTGGCTGGCCCCCCGGGACCCGGGTGCGGCTGCGGCGCCCAAAGCCGGCACGGTGTCTTCGGCGTGATTCCGTCCGTCCACCCGGCCCCTCAGCCCACGTGCCACGGCCACTGCACGCAGCCTTCAATGTCGCGGATCAGCGCAAAGTCCGTCTGACCCTTCAGCACAAACGGCAGCACCTCGACCTCCGCGGGCAGCAATGCGCGCGCTGCCAGCCAGCTCCGCCCGGTCACATAGACGTCATCCACCAGCAGCACTTTGCGCCAGGGGCCGAGTCCGGGGACCGCGGAAAGCAACTGCGGGGCGGTATGGCGCGGCACGTTCTGCTCGTCGCGGTAATTCAATGCGATCAGCTTCAAGCCCACCCCGAGGCGCTGGGCGACCAGTGCGGCCGGCACAATGCCGCCGTTTGCCACGCCTACGACACCGTCGATGCCAGCGGGAAACCGCCACGCCGCCAACCGCCGGATAATCTCCTCAAACGCCAGGGGCGTCATCACGACACTCCCCGCCCTGTTTCGGGTATAGCTTCATCATGAGATAGTTCACCGCCGTGAGCACCACGAGCCCGGGCAGCGCATACAACAGGGAGGTCGAAACCGCCCCGAAAAATCCGGCCAGGGAACCACCGGGCAGGGACTGCAGCAGCGCCGCCGTCAGCTTCGCCATGAGATAGCACGCCGGCGCCATCAGCCACCAAGAGGGCTGCCGCCGCACGCACCACCAGGCACAACCGACAAAGACCACGACCTCAAAACTCATCAGCGATAGCTGCGGCAAGCTCGGCAGCCCTGTGAGCGCCAAGTTGAGCGCTGGCGCAAACAGCCCGACCAGGAAACCCGTGCGCAAGCCGTAAAGATAAACCGCCACAAATGCCGTCCAAAACATCGGCAACAGCTGCGCCCCCAACGGCCTTTCCCCTTGCCAGGGCAGGAGGTGCAGGACGAAAGGCACCAGCCAGGCCACCGCCAGCAACGTGGTGGTTTCGCGGATGGAGGCACGCTTGAAGATCCCGGCGCAGGGCACGGCTTGGACGCGGAGGCTCATACCCGGAAAAATACGGCGCGACTCTGCCAGCGCAATCCACAATCTCAGACCCACTTTGAACCTCATCCTCTTTACCCTCGGGGAAACCGGCCAGCCCCTGCTGCGCCCGGATCCACGTGCCGTGCATCTGCTCGAGGTCCTGCAGCGAGGAACCGGCGATACTTTTGACGCCGGCCTGCGCAACGGCCCGCGCGGCAAAGGGACCATCGTGGCCATCAACGCCGACTCGCTCGAGCTGGCTTTCGCTTGGGGCGACAGCCCGCCGCCCCCAGATCCCATCACGCTTTTGATCGGACTGCCACGGCCGCAGACAGCGCGTAAAATTCTCCGCGAGGCGACGGCCCTCGGAGTGGAAGCGCTGCACTTTGTGCTCACAGAAAAAGGCGATACGGCCTACGCCCGCAGCACGCTCTGGAGCACCGGTGAATGGGAACGCCACCTTGTCACCGGCGCCGAACAGGCCTTCTGCACCCGCCTGCCGGTCGTGACGCACGGCCAAGCGCTCGCCGCCAGTATCAGTGTCCTGCCCGCCGCGACCGTGCGTCTGGCGCTCGATAATTACGAAGCCCCGGCCGCCCTGTCCCAAAGTTTGAACATACGCCATTCCGCCGCCGTGTTGGCGCTGGGCCCCGAGCGCGGCTGGTCCGCGGCGGAACGCACCCTGCTGCGGGAGAGCGGATTTGCCTTTGTCCATCTCGGCTCGCGCGTGCTGCGGGTCGAGACCGCGGTTGTCGCCGCCCTCGCCGTGCTCAAGGCGCAGCGCGGAGTGATGTAGTGCGTCGGAAAAACACCACCGTCGGCTGGTGGGCGCCCCGGCCAAGTCGTTTCACTTCGGTCCAGTCCGATGGTGTCATGCTGAGTTCACCGGGCATTTCGAAGACAATGACCGGATCGGGGTGCGGGGCGAGCAACCCGGACAGGCGTGCAAAAAGCCGTGGTGCCACTTCAGGGATCAGCTCGTAAGGTGGATCGATAAACACGATATCCGGCGGCGCGGCGTCCAACCACGGTGCCTGCACGGCATCCGCTGTTGTCACGGTCAGGCCGGAGGTTTCCACCCGCATGCTCCGGCCCACCGCTGCGATATTCTGCCGCAGACAGGCGGCCACCTTTGGATTCCTTTCGACAAAAACCCCGCCGGCCGCCCCGCGGCTGAAAGCTTCCAAGCCGTAGGCCCCGCTGCCGGCAAACAGGTCCAGAAAACGCCTGCCGGACAGACGTGCGGCCAGGCTTGAAAACACGGCCTGCCTCATTCCGTCCGTCGCGGGCCGTACGGCGTCCCCCTTGGGCACGAGCAGGGTGATGCCGCGCGCTTGTCCTCCGCTGATTCGCATGCTCAGAGACAAAAGCCGCCCACACCGTTGGCAAATGCGAAACCGCATGCACACTGTCCCTTCGCGCCATGCCATCTCGGCCAATCTTTCCTCTTTCCGATCATTGCGACGGCCGCCGGTTTTTCAACCCACGGGGCCATGTGAACCGCACCTGGCGGGATGTGCTCAAGTGGCGGCTCACCAGCCGGCCCGCCGTCTGGCCCAATAGCATTGCCGTGGCCCCGCAACCCGTGCCGGCCACCCCTGCGGCCGGCCGTCTCGTCGCAACTTGGATCAACCACGCGACATTTCTTCTGCAAACCCCCGCCGGCAACCTGCTCACCGATCCGATCTTCGGCGGGCGGGCGAGTCCCTTTGCGTGGGCCGGCCCGCCCCGCGTACATGCGCCGGGCCTGTCCTTTGACCAACTGCCCCGTATCAACGTGGTGCTGCTGAGCCACGACCATTACGATCATTGCCATCTCCCCACCCTCCGCCGGCTCGCCGCCGCGCACCAACCGCTGGTCATCACCCCGCTGGGCAACGCAGCGCTGGTGGCGCGCGCCGGCCTGCTGCGCTGCGTCGAACTCGATTGGTGGCAGCACCATGTCATCTCGGCCGACTGCCAAGTCACCCTCACGCCCGCGCGCCATTGGAGCAACCGCCTCAGCGGCGGGCGCAACTGCCGCCTCTGGGGCGGTTTTCACCTGCGCGTGGCGGGCCGCAGCGCTTACTTTGCCAGCGATACCGGCTATGACCCGGATCTTTTCAAGACCATCGGCCACAAACTCGGCCCCCCCGACCTAGCCATGCTGCCCATCGGGGCCTACGAACCGCGCTGGTTCATGGCCGCCCAACACTGCAATCCGGCCGAGGCGGTGCAAATTCACTGTGATGTCGGCGCGCGCCGTAGCGTGGCGATGCATTGGGGCACCTTCCAATTGACCGACGAAGCCCGCGGGGCGCCGCTGAGGGAACTGGCGGCAGCCCGGGCAGCCGCCGGCTTGCCCGAAGAGACGTTTCGCGCCTTCAATCCCGGTGAGAGTCTGCACATCTGAATCCGCCCCCACAGGGTGAGTGTACTACCGCAGGGAACCTCGCCGGCGCGGACGGTTCAACATTCCCTTGCACATTCAGCCAAAAGGAATTTAGTTAGGACCCTAATTAGTTACGAAAGCGCGGCAGCCGACTTCCCGCGCTCTTCGTGACTGGTTTGACCGTTCCCGATTCAGACTACAAACCATGAACCGCCGCCCAACCATCGCCTTGCTCCTGTTCGCACTCATTTTGAGTGCCGCGGGCGGCGCACGCGCCGGCGAACGTAACCTGTGGCCATTCTGGGTCGGCCAGACCGATGCGGCGGGCAACTGGCAGGAATGGCAGGCGGCCGGTCCGTTGATTTTCAAGCAGCGGGCGCCCGATGGCAGCGTCAGCGGTGGCTTGCGACCCATCTATCTCTGGGACGAGGCGGACGCTGGCCAGGTCAGGACGGCCGCCGTGCTCTATCCAATCTATCACCAGAAGGAGACCGCCGAACTCCGATCCTGGACCGTCTTCAACCTGATCAACCGCGCCGGCCCGGGTTGGGCTCCTGCCGGTGGCCGGGAGCCCGAGGCATTCGATGTCTGGCCGTTTTACTTTTCGCGCGCGACCGGTTCGCCCGCGGCTTCATATCAGGGCTTTTTTCCCGTCGCCGGCACCATCAAGCGCCGTTTTGGCTACGACCGCCTGACCTGGGCAATTTTCCCGCTTTACTGGCGGTCAGAGCGGGCGGGCGTCGTCACAACTTCCACCCCCTGGCCTTTCATCCAGCACAGCGCAGGCAACGGACACCATGGCTTTGCCCTCTGGCCGCTGCATGGCCGCGATGAAAAGCCTGGGGCCTACCGCCACCGTTATTATCTCTGGCCGTTGCTTTACAAAAACGAAACCCGCCTCTCCGAGCCGGCGTCTGCCGTGCAGGAGGGATTTCTGCCCTTCTATGCGAGGGAAAAAAATGCGGAGCTGGTGAGCGAAATTTTTCTCTGGCCCTTCTTCGGCTACACCAACCGTGTGGCACCGAAACGTTACCACGAAGTGCGTTATTTCTGGCCCCTGCTCGTGCAGGGTCGCGGCGATGAACGCCATGTGAACCGCTGGAGCCCGTTCTACACCCATTCCATCATCAAGGGCGTGGACAAGACTTGGGTCGGCTGGCCGCTCATCCGGCACCAGGACTGGTCCGACGAATCCGTGCGGCGCACACGCACCCAGTTCTTATTTTTCCTTTATTGGTCGGAGCAGCAGCGCAGCCTGGCCAATCCCAGCCTGCCGCCCGCCGCAAAAATCCATCTGTGGCCCCTGCTCAGCGTCTGGAACAACGGTGCCGGACGCCGGCAAGCGCAGTTTCCCAGCCCGCTGGAGGTGTTTTTTCCCGCCAACGACAAGATCCGCCAGCTCTACTCACCGCTGTTTGCGCTCTATCGGTTTGATCAACGCGCGGCCGGAGATGTTCGGACCTCACTCCTCTGGAATGCCATCACCTGGCGGCGCAACCAGCAGCAACGCGAGTTTCACCTCGGACCGCTGTTCAGCACGGAGTCGAGCGCCACGGGCCGGCGGATCGCCCTCGGCAACGGGGTGATCGGTTTCCGGCGCGAAGGGAAACGGGGCCGCTGGTGGATGTTCCTGTTCGATTTTTCACCCCATTCCGAACATTCTGCTGCATTGCAGCCCCGCTGATATGAAACAACTCATCGCCATTCTGGAAGGCATCGGCAACGCCGTGAAACTCCTGGTGCGGGCCGCGTGTTTCGCGCCCACGCTGCCCCGACAGCTGCCCCGCTTCATGGAGCAATGCTACCTGATCGGTTATACCACGTTGCCCATTGTCGCCATTCTCAGTTTTTTCATCGGCGGCGTGCTGGCCCTGCAGGCCGGCTACAGCATGGAAAGTTTCGGTGCGAAGGAGTTCATCGGCTCGCTTGTCGGACTTTCCATGGCCCGTGAACTCGGCCCCTTGATGGTCGCCATTTTGCTCGCCGGCCGCGTCGGTTCGGCGATCACCGCCGAACTCGCCAGCATGAAAGTCTACCAGGAGGTGGACGCGCTGGTGACGATGAACATCGCCCCCGAGCGCATCCTCGTCTTGCCGCGTCTGGCCGCCGTCCTGGTGATGATGCCGGTGCTCGCCATCATCGCCAATCTCGTCGGCTGGTTCGGCGGGGCCATCGTGGCCCACTCGGTGGACTTCATCGCGCTGGAACCGGAGAAATACTTCGAGACGCTCCGCCGTTACACCAAGTTTGAGGATGTGGCGAACGGCCTCATCAAGGCCGAGACGTTCGGTTTCGTAGTCGTGCTGGTGTGCTGCAGCATCGGCCTGCGCACGCGCGGGGGTCCGCGTGAAATCGGCGCTTCAGTGACCAAGGCGGTGGTGGTGTCGTTGATCCTCATCCTTGTCCTCGATTATTTCCTCACGAAAGCCCTGCTCTGACGCGCCATGGAATCCTGCCATCAAACCCGCAATCCTTTCAGCGACACCGAGACGGCCGCGGTGGGCGTGACCATCGAGCATCTTTCCAAGAACTTCGGTGCACTGGTCGTGCTCAAGGATGTCAGCCTGTCGGTCGAGCCCGGTGAGATATTTGTGCTCATGGGCCCCAGCGGCTCGGGCAAGAGTGTGCTGCTCAAGCACATTGTCGGTCTCGAACTGCCCACCAGTGGCCAGGTGCTCGTCGGCGGGCTCGATGCGGCCGCGCCCGAAACCCGCGCCCGGATTCGCATGGCGCTCGTCTTCCAGGCCGGCGCGCTCTTCAATTCGCTTTCCGTTTACGACAACCTCGCGCTCTATCCCCGCGAGCACCGCATTGCCAATGAGGCGGGCATCCGCGAAAAGGTCATGCGCGCGTTGCAGATCCTCTCGCTCGAGAACACCGCGGCAAAGTTTCCTTCGGAGCTTTCCGGCGGCATGCGCAAGCGCGTGGCGATCGCCCGGGCCCTCGTGCAGGAGCCGCAGCTCATGCTCTACGACGAACCGACCAGCGAACTCGATCCGGTGATGTCGGCCACCATCAGCGAGATCATCGCCACGTTGAAGGACGAATATCATGTCACGTCCTTTGTCGTGACCCATGATCGGGACCTGGCGCTGAACATCGGCGGCCGCGTCGGCATCCTGATGGGTGGCCAGCTGGTCATGGTGGCAAAGCCCGCCGCGTTGCATAATCCGGAGGATCCGATCATCGCCGATTTTTTGAACCCTAAAATCGATCTGAAGAACCCGCGCTTCAAACAACTTGAAACCTAATTTTAGCTTTTCGCTCTAACCCAGGAGAACCACGCCATGACCACCACGCAAAACACCGCCCGCGTCGGGCTATTTTTTCTACTCGGCATCGCCCTGATTTGGGTCTCCTACGAGACGCTGAGCGATGGCAAGGCGCTCAAGAGCCGCGGCTACAATCTTGTGGCCGGCTTCGACAACCTCAAGGAGCTCAAGCAGGGAGACGACGTCCGCCTGGCCGGGGTCAAGATCGGTTCCGTGCAGGCCACCCGCCTCGCCGGCCGCCGGGCTGAGGCCGTGCTGCGCATTGATCCGGCGGTTAAAATCGCGGGTGATGCGCAAGCCACTATCGGTTCTGCCGGCCTCCTGGGCACCAATTATGTTGCGATCAACCTCGGCTCCGCCAGCGTCCCGCCGCTCGCGCCCGGGGCCGAGATCCGCACGATCGCTTCGGTCGACCTCAACACCATCATGATCCAACTCGGCGAACTCGGCGGCAAACTGGAAGGCGCCCTCGGCAGCATGAGTGAAGTGCTTAAGGGCAAGGACGGCCAGCCCAGTTTGTTTCAACGGCTGGACACCCTGCTCACCGAGAACAGCCAGAAAGTAAACACGACCATGATCAATCTTCAGGAAATCACCGACAAGGTGAACCGCGGCGAAGGCACGCTCGGCAAATTCATCAATGACCCCAGGCTCCATGATGAGTTGCTGGCCACCGTGGGCGATCTCAGAAAGGCCGCCAGCGATGCCAAGAGCGTCGTATCCAACGCCCAGACCCTCATCGAGCAGGTCAAGTCAGGTAAAGGCACGCTCGGCGCCCTGATTTATGATGAAAAAACCGGCAATGACATCAGGACCGCCACCAGCAATTTGAAAGAGGTATCCGACAAGCTCGCCAAGGGTGAGGGCACGCTCGGCAAACTCATCAACGACGACAGCCTCTTCCGTGAGGCCCAAAGCACCCTGCGCAAGGCTGACCGCGCGCTTGATGGCATGGGCGATTCCGGCCCCATCACCGCGGTCGGAGCCGTGGCCGGCGCCCTGTTCTGATCAGGCGACGAGGTTGGCCTTGATGTAGTCGAAGCTCTGGCGCAGCGAAATGAAGGGATCGCCCGGGCAGGTGTCCTGTTCGACGATGAACCATTCGCAGCCCCCTGCCTCGGCCTCGGCAATAATGCGCGCAAAAGGCAGGGTGCCGGCACCAATCTCACACCAGGTGGGCTTGTTCTCACTGGTGAAACCGTAGTCCTTCAGGTGGATGAACGGCTGGCGACCGCGCAACTTGCGGGTCCACTCGACCACGTCACCGCCCCCGTAGTGGATCCAGTAGGTGTCGAGCTCTCCGACCAGATTTTCAGGACTGGTTTGCGCATAGATGTATTCCAGCACCGGTGCGCCCCGGAATTTCACAAACTCGATGGCGTGGTTGTGATAGCCCAGCTTCATGCCGGCGGCGCGCAGTTTGGCTCCGGCGGCATCCAGCTTGCGCACCAGCGTGTCCACCTGCGCCGCGTCGGTGAAATCCACCCCACCAGGATAGGGGTAGGCGGTGAGCCCGCAACCGAGCCGGTGCAGTCGGTCTATGACCTTCTCCGGCTCGTCGAGGATTTGCTGGGAGGGTTCGTGGGTCGCGCAAATGGTGAGCCCTGCGTCCCGCATGATGGTAACGATCTCCTCCGCCGGAATCGGGCCAACCCCGCTCAACTGCACCGCCGTATAGCCGATGGCCCGGAGCTTTTTGGCCGACGCCGCCAAGGCCGTGGCGTTCTGGCAATGATCGCGCACCGTGTAGAGCTGGGCGGCAACTTGGGTGAGTTTCATGGGCAGGAGCCTGGCATGCATGCCGCTGGGCGGGCTTCAGGCCCACCTCGCTGCGGGCTCGCCGGTTCAGCGCTTCGGGCCGCCTTGGGCGAGATTGCGAGCGCGGAGGCGCAGGCCGTTGAGACGGATGAAACCGGTCGCGTCGCTCTGGTTATACCAGCTCTTCACGCCTTCCATTGACGCGATGTTCATGTCGTAGAGCGAATACTTCGATTTCCGACCGCAAGTGATGATGTTGCCTTTGTAGAGCTTGAGCCGGACGGTGCCGGTCACAAATTTCTGACTCTCGTCCACCAATGCCTGCAACGCTTCGCGTTCAGGGGCGAACCAGAATCCGTAGTAAACCAACTCGGCATACTTCGGGATCAGGGAATCGCGCAGGTGCAGGACCTCGCGGTCAAGCGTGAGCGACTCCACCTGGCGGTGGGCCTGCATGAGGATGGTGCCGCCGGGGGTCTCGTAGACGCCGCGGCTCTTCATGCCGACGAAGCGGTTCTCAACGAGATCGACCCGGCCGATGCCGTGCTTGCCGCCGAGCTTGTTGAGCGCCTTGACCACGCCGCCGGGCGAAAGCTTTTTGCCATTCACGGCGACGCAGTTGCCCTTCACAAAATCGAGTTCGACGTATTCCGCCTTGTCCGGCGCATCCTCCGGCGCAACGGAAAGTTTGAACATCCCCTTGTTGGCCTTCGTGGTGGGGTCGAACCACGGGTCCTCCAGGATACCGGCTTCGTAGGAGATATGGAGCAGGTTGCGATCCATCGAATACGGCTTCTTGAGCGAGGCAGCGACCGGAATTTTGTGCGTCTGGCAGTAGGCGATCATCTCGGCCCGGCCGGGAAACTGGGCGCGAAACTTTTCAATACGCCAGGGCGCGAGGATGACCAGCCGCGGGTTCAGCGCCATGTAGGTGAGCTCGAAGCGGCATTGGTCGTTGCCCTTGCCCGTGGCGCCGTGCGCGACGGTGTCGGCATTTTCCATTTTCGCGATGGCGACCTGGGCCTTGGCGATGAGGGGGCGGGCGATCGAGGTGCCGAGGTAATACTGGCCCTCGTAGATCGCGTTGGCGCGGATCATCGGGTAGATGAAATCGCTGGCAAACTCCTCCACGAGATCGAGGGTGTAGTGTTTGGACGCGCCGGTCTTGCGCGCTTTTGCCGGCAGGCCCTTCAGTTCCTCCTCCTGGCCGATGTCGGCGGCGAAGGTAACGATGTCCGCGTCGTAAGTTTCGCGGAGCCATTTGACGATGACCGAGGTGTCGAGACCCCCGGAGTAGGCGAGGATGATTTTCATGGCGGGAGGAATTGCGGTTAGATTCGGCTCAGGGGCGCGCCGACAGGGCGAGGGTGGCCATGATGGCTTTTTGCATGTGCAGGCGATTTTCCGCCTGATCGAAAATAATCGAGCGCGGGCTGTCCAACACCTCCTGCGTCACTTCCTGGCCCGCGTGCGCCGGCAGACAGTGCATGAAGAAGGCGCCCGGCTTGGCCGCGGCGAGGAGTGCAGGTGTCACCGCGAACGGCGACATCACGCGGATGCGTTCCGCGGTTTCTTCTTCCTTGCCCATGCTGACCCACACGTCGGTGTACACAACATCCGCATCGCGCACGGCCTCGAACGGATCCGTCGTGAACTGATAACCGCCGGCGAACCCCTCGCGCCCCAGCAGTTGGTCGAACTCCGGCGCGGCATCGAAGCCCGTCGGACCGGCGAGCGAAATCTTCATGCCAAAGAGATTGGCGCCAAGAATCCAGGAGTTGGCCACGTTGCAGCCACGGTCCCCGACGAAGGCGATCTTGCGCCCGCGCAGCGAGCCGACGAGATCACCCCCCCGACCCCAACGCTCCGCCAGCGTGAAAGCATCCGCGAAAGTTTGGCAGGGGTGCAACAGGTCCGTCAGCGCGTTGATCACCGGGATCGTGCCGATATCAGCCAGCTGCTGCACCTCATCGTGATCAAAGGTCCGCACCACGAGGCCGTGCACAAAACGGGACAGCACCCGGGCGGTGTCGGCAATGGTCTCGCCGCGGCCGAGTTGAATATCGTTCTTGTTCAGGAAAAGCGGATTGCCGCCGAGCTCGTGGATGCCGACCTCAAACGATACGCGCGTGCGCGTCGACGATTTCGAAAAAATCATCGCCCACGTCTGGCCGGCCAGCGGGGTCGCATGGCGACCGCGCTTCGCCTTGAGCTCGCGCGCGAGCCCAAATAGTGCGCCCAATTCGGACGGCCCGAAGTCGGTTTCCTTGAGAAAATGCTTCATGCGAGCGGTCAGATGTAGGGAGGATGGGGCCCTCCCACGAGTGAAAAATAGCGCCCGCTCAGGCTTTCGCCAAAAGCACGGTGCGGAAAATTGCGACCGACTGGGCCAGTTCGTCCGGCGTGGCAATGAGCGGGGGCAAAAAGCGGATCACATTGTTGCCGGCTGCCACGACCAGCAAACCTTGTTCGCGCAAGGCCGTGATATGGGCGGCTGGATCAACCGTCAGTTGCACCCCCACCAAAAAGCCGCGGCCGCGGACGGCGGCGACTTGCGCGGGAAATTCCGCCCCGAGTTGCTGCAGGGCCGCAAACCATACGGCGCTCCGGGTCCTGACCTTTTCCAACAGTTGTTCCTGCTCCAACACATCCAGCACGGCGAGTCCGGCCGCGCACGCCAGGGGGGTTCCGCCAAAAGTCGTCCCGTGCGTGCCGGGTTGGAACAGGTTCGCAAAGCGCTCGCTGATCCAGATCGCCCCGATGGGAAACCCGCCGCCCAACCCCTTGGCCATGGCAATGGCGTCCGGCCGGATGCCTGCGTGCTCGAAAGCATAGAAACTGCCAGTGCGCCCGATGCCGCATTGCACTTCGTCCACCAGGAGCAGCAGATTGTGTTGGTCGCACAGGCGGCGGAGGCCGATTAGAAATTCAGGGGTGCATGGGTTCACCCCACCCTCTCCTTGGATCGTCTCCACAAAAATCGCCGCAGTCTCTGCGTCCACCAAATCGGCAAAACTCTGCAGATTGTTGAGTTCACCGAATGCAAACCCCGGCACCAGCGGGCGGAAGCCCTTTTGGATCTTTTCCTGCGGGGTCGCGCTCATGCCCCCAAACATGCGGCCATGAAACCCCTGCCGGGCACAGATGACCTTGATGCACTTTCCCTCCTCGCCAGCCTTGGCCATGCCGTGAAGGCGGGAGAGCTTGATCAGGGCCTCGTCGGCTTCACCACCACTGTTGCAGAAAAATACGCGCCCGGGACCGGCGTAACCGACCAGCCGTCGCGCCAGTTCGGCCTGGTTGGGATGACGGAAAAGATTGCTGGTGTGGATCAACTCGCCCGCTTGCCGCTGGATCAAAGCCACCCAGTGCGGATGGCAGTGCCCGAGTGCGCTGACAGCAATGCCGGAAGTGAAATCAAGGTAGCTGTTGCCAGCGTCATCCCACACCTGGGCCCCTCGGCCACGGACCAGCGTCAGTGCCGCCCTGGCGTAGTTCTTGAGCACATGCGCATCGTAAAGATCGGCGGTGCTGGTGCGGATGATGGAAGGTTGGGTCATGAAGATGGCTCCAAGGCAGGAGGGGGAATTCTTGTTGCGGCGCCGGCCAGTCAGCCGCAAGGCGAACTCCAAAATTCAAGAGGGCTCAGTCGTGGACGATCTCGGTGCCGATGCCCCGGTCGGTGAAGATCTCAAGCAGGAGACTGTGCGGGAGGCGGCCGTCGATGAAATGGACCCGCCGCACGCCTTCCTCGAGGGCGCGGATAGCGCTCTGGACCTTCGGGCGCATGCCTTTGTCAATGACGCCCTTCTTTTTCAGGTCATTCACCTGACTGATTTTCAGGGTGGAGATCAGGGATGCAGGGTCGGATGGATTGGCCAGCAGACCCGGCACATCGCTCATGTAAACCAGTCGCCGCGCCCGCATGGCGATGGCCACGCGGCCGGCCACCAAGTCGGCATTCACGTTGTAGGGTTTGCCATCATAGCCTTCTGCCACCGGCGAGATGACCGGGATAAATCCGTCACTGAGTTCCTTCTTGATGAGCTTGACCTTAACTTCGGTGACGTCTCCGACATAGCCCAGATCGATGGCCCGCCCATCGTCATCAGTCGTCAGTTTCTGGCAAACGAGCACCGAGTCCCCCGGCAGTCCCTTGGCCCTGCCCTGGGCGGTGTTGATCGCGTTACAGACGTCCTGGTTCACCACCTCGTCGAGGGTCCGTTTGACCACGGCAATGGTGGCCTCATCAGTGACACGCAATCCGTTGATAAAATTGGCCTTCAGGCCGGAAGTCTCCATCGCCTTGGTGATGGCCTTGCCGCCACCGTGGACGACGACGACATTGATGCCGACGGCGGCGAGAAACGCGATGTCATAGGCGACCCGTGTCCGTGCCGCGGGATCGGGATCGTCCATGAAACTGCCGCCATATTTCACGACGAAAGTGGAACCGTGAAAATCCTGGATATAGGGCAGCGCCTCGATCAAAACCTTCGCCTTGGCCGTGATTTCCGCGACGTTCATTTGGAGACGAAACCCAACGCACCGGTCGCGTTGAGAGTTGGAGAGACGGTGTGGGAGCGCATTTTTTTAGTTGGAAACAGGTCGAATAAGGCCATCAGCCTGCTGATTTCCACAAAATTATACTGATGTAGCACCAGAACACACGGCGACCCCGCTGAATTTTTTCTTCACTCTGTGCCGTGCCGCCCCAACTTCTCCCGCGTGCCCAGCACCAACCTCGCCTTTCCTGATCGCACCGCCCATCGCGCCTGGCTGGCCACACAGGCTGCGCTCCCCGCGGGATTCCGCGTCGGCACGACCCGCTTTGACTTCACGCCGCGCGAAGCACCGAAACCCGCGCAAATGACACTGACCTTGATCGCCCTTGATCAGCCCACGGCGGACTTTGCCGCGATGTTCACCAAGAACGCCTTCCCCGGTGCACCCGTGATCGTGGGCCGCACCCGCCTTGGCGCGTCCCGGCTCGGCGCCATCATCGTGAACAACAAGATTTCCAACGTCTGCGCGCCGGGTGGCGTCGAGGCATCGGAAAAAATCTGCGCTGCGACGGCGCGGCTGCTCGGCATGAGCCCGACTGAAATTCTGCCAAGTTCGACGGGCGTGATCGGTTGGGTCCTGCCGGTTGAGGCCATGCTCCGCGCCCTGCCCGGCGCCGTGGCGGCACTCGCCGGACCGTCCATCATGCCAGCCGCGGAGGGCATTGTGACGACGGATCTTTACCCGAAGGTGCGGCGCGCCGCCCGCGGGGGCGGCAGTATAGTCGGCATTGCCAAGGGCGCAGGAATGATCGAGCCGAACATGGCGACGATGCTGGTCTACATTCTCACCGACCTTGCCGTGCCTCGCGCCCATCTGCGCGCCATGCTGGCGCGCGCGGTCGACACCACGTTCAACTGCATCTCCGTGGACAGTGACACCAGCACCTCGGATACGGTGGTCGTAGTCTCTTCGGGTCGCGTGCCCTGCGCTGATCTCGCTGCGTTCGAAACCGCTCTCACCCGGGTGTGCGGGGATCTGGCGGAGGATGTCGTGCGCAACGGCGAAGGCGTGCGTCATGTCATCCGGGTTGCCGTCAAACAGGCCGCCACTCCGGCACTCGCGCGTGCGCTGGGCAAGGCCGTGATCAATGCCCCGCTGTTCAAATGCGCGGTCGCAGGCAACGATCCGAATGTCGGCCGGCTCGTGCAGGCGATCGGCAAGCACGTCGGGGCACATGCCCCCGACACCGATGTGGCGCAACTGAGCGCTTCGATGGGTGGCATTGAGATTTTCTCGGGCGGCGCGTTCCGGTTGAATCCAGCGAAAGAGACGGCGCTGGTCGCACATCTGCAGGACGCACAACTTTACGCGAGCACCCCGCCAAAAGACGGGGTTTTCACTGCGGCGGTGGACTATCCGCCGCATGAGCGCTGCGTGGATATCACGATCGATCTCGGCAACGGAGCGGCCGGTGCAACGGTGTTCGGCGCCGATCTCACGCACGAATACGTGAGTGAGAATGCCGACTACCGGAGCTGAAAAACACCCGCAGCTCCAGGCCGGCGCCGCTTCACTGATTCACGTGCACGACCTTTGCCGGCGGGAAACCGTTGAAATAGGTCGCTGACGCGTGGCTGTAGGCGCCGATATTGACACTGTAGACAAGATCACCGCGCTCGAGCTCGGGAAGGTTTTCCGCCATTGAGACCACATCCAGCGCGTCGCAGGTGGGGCCAAAGACGGAGCAAATGCTCGTCGGACCCTTCTTGAAGGCGTGGACCGGATACTTGCAGTGGTCGAAGATGACGCCCGAGTAGGTGTGGTAGACGCCGTCGTTGATGTAGTAACTCGTCTTGCCGTCGCGCACAGCCTTGCCGATGACAGCGGCGACGGAGGTGCCACAGACGGCGGCAAGGAAGCGGCCGGGTTCGGCCAGGACTTGGATTTCCTTCGGGAAAAGGCGGTCAAGCTCGGTGTTGATGACCTTGGCGAGTTCCGGGAAGGGACGGACGGTCGCGTCGTAGGGCGCAGGGAAGCCGCCGCCGATGTCGAGCAGGTTCATCTTCGTGTAGCCGCGGTCGCGGGCTTCCTGGAAGACATTGGCGGTCAGGCTGAGCGCCTGAACGTAGTTGTCGAAATTGGTCGTCTGGCTGCCGACGTGAAAACTGATGCCTTCAACGGTCAGGCCGACGCGGTCCGCCTCGAGAATGAGGTCGACGGCTTCGCCGGGTGACGCACCGAACTTCGATGAGAGCTCCACCATCGCGCCGGTGTTCGGCACCTTCAGGCGGAGGGCGAGACCCGCGTTGGGCGCGTGCTGCTTGATCTTATGGATCTCCTCACGGTTGTCGAAAGTGACCAGCGGCTTGTATTGGTTCAGTTCCTCCAGCGTGTCGGTCGGCTTTGTGGGATTGGCGTAGATGATCTTGTCCCAGATCCATTGCTGGCGCGCCTTGGCCGGCAGGTGTTTGATGTTCCGGTAGACGATCATGAACTCCGGCATCGAGGCGACGTCGAAGCTGGCGCCTTCCGCGAAGAGCGTGCGCACGATCTCAGGGTCCGGGTTGGCCTTGACGGCGTAGTAAACTTGGATGCGCGGCAAATGGCGCCGGAATGCCCGGTAGGCTTTCCGCAGCGCGTCGTGATCGACGATGAACAGCGGCGTGCCGTGTTCTTGCGCGAGTTTTTTCAGCCGGACCTGGGTGATCATGGGACGGCGCCGATCAACCGGCGTCAGTGACGAGGAAGTTCTTAAACTGCCACGGATCCTTCTTGTCGAGGTCGGGCTTGTTGTAGCCGTCGAAGGTCGTGTCACGGTCCTTGAGCGGCGTCCAGTCCGAGGCCTTGGAGATCCAGCGGCCGAGGTAGGGCTTGGCGATGCCGAGAATGTAATCGTGCGGGAGTTCGTCGGGCACGCGCACGCCCTCGTTGGGATTTTCCAGCATCCACATCGACGCGGCGACGACGGAAATGGCGACCTGCATGGTGGTGGCGTTCTGGTGGGGCACAAGGCGGCGGGACTCCTCGATCGAGAGATCGGAGCCGACCCACCAGGAATTGTAGCCGTGTCCCATGATGAGCGCGCCGAGAATGTCGGCGCCCGCGGTGATCTCATCATTCATGATGCGCTGGTTGGCGTTCAGCTTGTAGTTGTAGCCGCGCATCTCATTGAGCGAAGCGATGGCCTCGTCGCAGGGGCAATAGGCGTAGTGCATCGTCGGACGATAGACGGCCTTCTTGCCCTCCCATACTGTCAGCTTGTCGGAAATGGTGAAGGCCTCGCCATGACGCACGACCATGCCGAGGATGTTGTAGTCGGGCACCCAGGAACGCACCCAGGTATTGATGCCCATCTGGGCGAGACAGATCTGATTCTTCGGACCCGTTTTGTGCTGGAAGGTGTTTTTCGGGAGCGTCTTTTCGTGGGTGCCCCAGCCCATCTCGACGGTGGTGGTGCCCTCCTCGCGAAAACCCTCGATGCTCCATGTGTTCACAAACTCGTCCACTTGCTTCGGCTGGTTGGTGATCTGCGTGTCACGCTCGCTGCAATGGATGACTTTGACCCCGATGGCGCGCGCCAGGTGGTTGAATTGCCGGGTGCGGATCAGTTCGGTGACACTCTCAGCAGCGTGGGCCTTGAGTTTTTTATCGGCGATGAGGTTCTGGCCAATGTCGATCAGGCCCTGCTTCACAAAATGTGAAATGAGCCCGGGGTTGGCGCCATGCTCGATGACCGCGGTGGCCCCCTTGCCCTCCCACTTTGCCATCAAACGGCGCAGGTTCATGTGCCGGTAATAAAGCGTCTTGGCCGTCGGGTGTGCGTTCGCGCCGCTGGCGTAGGGATCCCACAGTTCGGTGGAGGTGTTGATATACCGCACGCCATGATCGCGGCACCATTGGAGGAGTTCGAGGGCGTCGATATTCCAAGCAAGATCGATGAGCAGGTCCCCGGGCCCGACGTGCTGGCCGAGCAGCGAGCCCATGTTTTCCTCGGTGACACGGTCGCGCACAAAATTGACCCCCCTTGCGGTCCACTTTTTCAGTTTTCCGGCGCGGTTTTCAAAATCCATCACCGTGACGTTCTTGGCCGGGACTTTGATGTGTTTGAAGAGAATCGGCAGCGTGCATTCGGCCACGGCGCCATAGCCGACAAAGAGGATGCGTTTATTGAATTCAATCATGGTGATTTGCGTGAAATGAGGCGACCACTGTGCGTGAGCCGCACACGGAGTGACAAGAAATTTCCCGAGCGGGCTCGCAGGCACCGCCCCGGTCAGACGAGACCCTCAGTCTCCGGGAAGCCACACCACAGGTTCATGATCTGCACCGCCTGACCGCTGGCACCCTTGACCAGATTATCCGTGGCGGAGGTGATCACGAAATTTCCGGTGCGCGGGTCGTGGACCGCGGACATATCAATGCGGTTGGTGCCGACGGTATGGGCGGTGTCCGGCGTTTCCCCGCTGGCGAGGAGCTGAACAAAGGGCCGGCCCCCATAGGCAGAACGCCACGCGGTGTAGAGCGAATCAATCGTCGCACCCTGTGCCGCCGGCACGGTGATCGTCGTCGCGATGCCCCGGCGCATGGGCGCGAGGTGCGGGTTGAACTGGATGACCGTCTTTGCTCCCGTCTGCAACGCCAGCTGCTCCTCGATCTCCGCCAAGTGCCGGTGCTTGGTCAGACCGTAGGCCTTCATGCTCTCCGCCCGCTCGACGTAAAGATACATTTCCTCGGCCTTCTTCCCGGCTCCGCTCACGCCACTGCAGGAATTGACCACGATGTGCTCGCGGGCGATGACGCCAGCCTTGAGCAGGGGCAACAGCGGGACGAGAATGCTGGTCGGATAGCAACCTGGCGCCGCCACCAGCCGCGTTTCGTGTTTCCACGCGGGATCGGTCAACTCGGGCAGGACAAAGCGTGCAGCCTTGAGCAATTCCGGGGCTTGATGCTCGCCGTAGTATTGCTGGTAGGTCGCAAGATCCGCGATGCGGAAGTCGGCGCTTAAGTCAATGACGCGCTTGCCCGCAGCTACGAGCGCCTTGGCATAAACGGCCGCCGCCCCGTGCGGCAGGGCCAGGAAAAAAAGATCAATGTCACCCGCGGCCAGCGCGGCGGGATCAGAATCCAAAAATCGCAGCCCGCGATCGGCCCCGCGCAACGCCGGTATCACTGCCGCCAGCGGTTTGCCGGCATGCGTGCGTGAAGTCACAGCCGCAAGGGTCACCTGCGGGTGTGAGAGGAGCAGTTTGACCAGGACTTCGCCAGAGTAACCGGCAGCACCGACAACACCTACTTTCATGATTGGAAGGATTCAGGGTTTCACGGGGGAGGGAGTCAGCAGAAAAATACAGGCCAAAAAAAAGCGGGCCGGAAATCCGGCCCGCTTGGGAAAACTTGGAGGCGATCCGCCTTAACGCTTGGAGAACTGGAAGCGTTTGCGGGCGCCGGGCTGCCCGGGTTTCTTGCGCTCTTTTTCGCGGGGATCGCGGGTCAGATGGCCGGCCTTCTTCAGGACGGCGCGCAGCTCCGGATTGAGCTTTTGCAGGGCGCGAGCAATACCATGGGCGACCGCCCCGGCCTGGCCGGTTACGCCTCCGCCGGATACGTTGACCGCCACGTCCGTCTTGTCCTTGAGTTCGACCGTGAGCAGTGGCGCGTAGGCCTGCTTGGCGAAATTTTCATGGGCAAAGTAGGCGTCAAAGGAACGGCCGTTGACGGTCAGCTTGCCGCTGCCTTCCGTAAGGCGCACGCGGGCGGTGGAGGTCTTGCGGCGGCCGGTGCCGAGGAAAACATTGGTGGCGGTGCTCATGGTCTGATCAGACGGTCACTTTGACGGGGTTCTGGGCTTCGTGGGAGTGTTTGGGGCCGGCAAAGACACGCAGCTTGGTCAGCATCTTGGCGGCGATACGGTTCTTGGGCAGCATGCCCTTGACGGCATGCTCAATGATGAACTCGGGGTGCCGCTCGCGCTGCTCGGAAAGCTTGCGATAGCTTTCACCCCCGACAAAGCCGGAGAAAAACATATACTTCTTCGTCGTATCCTTCTTGCCGGTCAGCGCCACTTTCTCGGCATTGATGATCACCACGAAATCGCCGGTGTCGACGTGCGGAGTGTAGGTAGCCTTGTTGCGACCGCGGATGAGGTTGGCGGCTTTCACGGCGAGACGGCCCAGCACCTGCCCTTCGGCATCGATCAGATGCCACTTGGGCTGCACGGTCTCCTTTTTGGCGAGGAACGTTTTCATGGGAAAAGAGGCCAATAGCTAGGGTTTAACGAAGGGGTGTCAATCGTTTTGATGGCAAAAAACCCGCCCTGTTTCGCAGGACGGGTCAATTACTTACAAATCGTCCGCTGGCTCAGAATCCGATGGTCACACCGGCCGTGCCATAGAAATTGCCGTTTTTCCCGTAGGCATCGCCCCCCGCGATGTTGTTGTGGGTGTAATTCACCCCGATGGTGAACGTGCCCTTTTCAGACAGCTTGAACGGCACGTTCGCGCCGATGCTGTAATAAGTGTAGCCGCTGCCGGCCTTGGGATCTACCCGACCAAGGCTCGCGCTGAAGTCCAGTGAAGCGCCGGCGGGCTCGAGCGCGATGCTGTAGCCGATCTGCCCCTGGTAGGTGTAGACCTTGAGCGTCGTATCATAATAGAGGTAGACGCCCGGGGTGAAGCCACCGACGGTGCCCACCAGACCCACGTAGGGTTCCCATGTAGTCGTGTCGGCACCTGTGCTCTTATCCAACTCGGGGTAGTAATAAAGGCAGAGGCCGGTATCGATCTTCCAGGCATCATTCAGCGCGACACCATATCCTGCATAGAAATCGATTTCATTGTCGGTGTTGTCCGTGATGGGCTGATTGGTCCAGATGCCGGCCGTGAAATTGCCGGAGGCAACTTCCACGGATGGCTGCAAGGACTGCCGGGCGAATTGCGCCCCGCGGAACATGTATTTGGTCGCGTAAGGGAAATCGACGGTGACGCTGTAGGCGGACGTGGCCGCCTCAGCGCGCAGGCTCAGACCTGCAGTCATGGCGGCGATAATAAGGATGATCTTCTTCATAGGTCGGTAGTTTTCTGGGTTAGGCTAATGTTTTCAGTGCATGGTGCCCGCGATATATCCGGCAAAGTCAGGCTTTGCCAAATGCACCGTCAACGGACTCAATGGCTGAGTAATCACAGCTTTGTTTAGCAATCTGCAGGCCAGTTTTGATTTTTTTCAATGGCATATCGTTTTCCTATCTTTTGCGCAGGCATTTTTGGCCTTACTGGCGTGGGGTTGGGCGCATGCGGTGCCCATGGACCGCTCCGCGTTTTTCTTGATCAACAGGGCACTCTTTCCAATTGGGAAGCTGCTGTTCATTATCAGCTTGTCCATGCCCTAGCCTTGTTTTGCGGGGCAATCTGGCTCCAGGCAACCGGTCCGCATCCGCGCAATAAAATCATCTGGGCGACTCGCTGCTGGACGTTGGGTATCCTGTTTTTTTGCGGCTCACTCTACAGTCTGGCGTTGGGTGGGCCGAGATTCTTGGGGCCCCTCACCCCCTTGGGCGGCCTCGCACTGATGCTTGGATGGAGTTGTTTGATCTTGGAAGCGCTCACATCCAGGCAGCCGCTGCAATCCTAGGTCACATGATGCATTTGCCCGATGAATTGCGCCCGGTTCTCGAAGCGGTGCGCCGGATCGGCCGGCCGCGCCTGGTCGGGGGCGGCGTGCGTGACTGGCTGCTGGGCCTCAAGAGCGACGATTTCGACATCGAAGTGGCCGGTGTTACCTTTGAGGCGTTGCACCGCGTGCTGGCGCCCCTTGGCGCCACCGATGTAGTCGGCCGCAGTTTCGGCGTGATCAAACTCCGGCGCGGCGGTGCCGAGTATGACTTCAGCCTGCCCCGGCGTGAATCCAAGACCGGCCGCGGTCACCGCGGTTTCGCGGTCGCACCCGACCCCACGCTCAGTGATGCCGCAGCAGCGGCGCGGCGCGATTTTACCATCAATGCCATCGCTTATGATCCTTTCGACGACTGTGTGATCGATCCGCATGGCGGCCGGGCGGACCTGCAAGCCCGCATCCTGCGCCACACCAGCGCCGCGTTTGCCGATGACCCCCTGCGCGTGCTGCGGGCGATGCAATTCGCCGCCCGGTTTGATCTGACTCTCGCGCCGGCCACCAGCGCCCTCTGCCGCAGCATGAGCGATGCGTTTGCCGAACTACCCGTCGAACGGCTCTGGGCCGAATGGGAAAAATGGAGCACAAAAGCCATCACGCCATCACGCGGCCTCGGCATTCTCGAGGAGACCGGCTGGCTGCGGCACTTCCCCGAAATCGCCGCCCTGCGCAACTGCCCGCAGGAACCGGAGTGGCACCCGGAGGGCGATGTTTTCCTGCACACCCAGCTCTGCCTGGATGCCCTCACCACCCTCCCCGCCTGGCTGGAATCGAAGCCGCCACAGCGGCGCCTCCTGATGTTTGCCGTCCTCGCGCACGACTTTGGCAAACCCGCCACGACGCAACACGCTGAGAAACGCGGCTGCCTGCGCTGGGTCAGTCCCGGACATGAGGCCGCCGGGGGAGTACCGGCCGCGGCGTTTTTGCGCCGCATCGGTGCCCCGCTGGAATTGGACGCCCCGGTTTGCGCACTCGTGGTCAACCACCTCGCCCACCACCACGGTCAAACCGTATTTACCGACACCAGCGTGCGCCGCCTCGCCCGCCGGCTGGCCCCGGCCACCATTGACGAACTGGCGGCCGTGATGCGGGCGGACAGCAACGGCCGTCCGCCGCTCACCTCCCCGGAAACCCATGCCCGCATCGACGAACTGGCCGCCCGGGCCCGCATCCTTGCCCTTGAACGGGCCGCACCGCGCCCACTGGTCCTAGGTCGGCATCTCATCAGACTCGGCCATCAGCCCGGCCCGCGGTTCAAGGCCGTGCTGGCGGCGGCCTTTGAAGCCCAACTAGACGGGGCCTTTGACGACGAGGCGGGCGGCCTCCAATGGCTCAAAGCCCATTTACCCGACCATCCGGCCGAAGTAATAATGCCGGACGAAACAAAGTTGTAGTGCCCCAAGCTTGCCATAGGTCCACCCCACCCCGGGCTTTACCTGTGCCAGAGGACGGCGATAACTCTCCGCATGCCCGCGCCACATCTTCCCATTCGCGCATTCCAATGGGATTTGGCGCGCCAGGTGGAAAAGCTCGACTGGCTGCTGGCCCAGTTACCGCGCTATGCAGACTGGGGTTATCAGGAACTGTATCTGCACCTGGAAAATGCCGTCGAGTATCCCAGCCTGCCGAAAGTTGCCCGCCGGGGCGCCTATAGTTACCGCCAGTTGGAACGCCTCGTGACCGCGGCCACGCGTGCCGGGATCGGCGTCGTGCCGATCGTCAACCTGCTCGGCCACACCCAATACCTCATCAGGGTGCCGGCACTGCGCGATCTGAATGAACTGCGCGCCGAGGACGGCACTCCACTTCCCGCCGGCCAGATTTGCCCGCTGCACCCGCGCACCCTTGAAGTCGCTGAGCTGCTGTTGCGCGACATGCGGCCGTTCTGCACCACCGGCAAGGTGCACGTGGGGCTCGATGAGTCGTTTCATCTGGGCCAGCATCCCTTGAGCAGCACTGAAGTCGCCCGCATCGGATTGCCGGCGCATTTCGCCAACTACGTCCATCGGTTGCAGGCGCTCAATCACAAGCTCGGCCTGCGCATGGGCATGTGGGCGGACATGCTGTATTTCTTGCCCGATGCGATCCCGCTGCTTCCCCGCGGCCTCATCGCCTACGATTGGTATTACTATCCCTTCCGGCGCCACCCCAAGGTGGAACTCTATAATTTTGCCGAGCGCGACCTGGCCACGCCGCTGCAACGCCAAGGCATCGAGTATTGGGGCTGCCCGATGAACGGCTCATTCCGCTACGAACCCATGCCGGTTTTTGGCGAACGCCTGGCCAATCTGCGCGCCTGGTGGCGGCGCTGCCAAGCGGTGAGCGCCCAAGGGTTTCTCGTCACCTCATGGGAGCCCAACCGTCTGGCGATGGAGACAACCACCTTGGTGGACGCCGCCGCGGCCGGTCTTTGGCTCGATCAGGCGCCCCTCACGGATCAGGGCCTGCTCGCACGTGGAGTGAGGCGCCTGTTTGGCGCGGCACCGCAGTCGGGCCCCGGGATCGCGCGAGCCGCCCTGCAGGCAGACTGCTTTGCCTTCGCTGGCTATGCCCGCTGGCAGATCAGCCAAAGCTGGCGACTGGCCTCCGGGTGGGTCCGGCCCGAGCGCTGCCAAGCCGAGTTGCGCTTTTACGAAAAACTCGCCTCTTCCGCCCTGCGCAAATCCTGGCCCGAGCCTTTGTCGGCATCATGGGAATTCCGCCGCTATCTTGCCCGGCGCGATTATTTTGTGGAAACCGGGCGGGCGGCGGTTTTCGCGCTGCGTCGTGCCGTTCACGCCGGCCATGCCCGCAGCATCAAAAAGTGTCTGGCGTCGATGCAGCAAGTGGCCGCCAAATTCGCGGCCGGTCTGCCCGGGGCCCGCCTCGCGGCCCGCCGGATGTGGGGTCGCACGCGACGCCATGCAGCCAATTCACCCAACCTTCGTATGCTGGGCCGGGATCGCCGCCAACTCGCCGCGTGGATGCAATGGGTGGCCGCCGTGAAGGCCAACCCGGACCACGCCTGGCAATCAAATCCGCTCTGCGGCCGCTGGCAGTTATTCTATGAAGTGTGGAATTGTGCGCCGGCGGTGCAGTTGGTTGCCGTGGAACAATTGCACGGCAGCACTTGGATTGCGCTGAAGGCCTGTCACACCATTGAATTCGCCGCCGCGGCCGCCGCCAGCCGCAGCACTGTGGTCCGCTTGCATTCCGTCCCGCTTCGCCCAGAGGGGGCCGCGGCGGAGGCCTTCCAGCTTAGGCTGGTCCTGCGCGGCGTGGGATTCGTGAAGGTTGGCCGGGTTATGCTCACGGATGGCGTCCGCCAGATTGCCCTGACCCCGGTCCGACCCCGGTGGCGCAAGCTTGGACAACCCGCCCCCTCCCACGGCCTTCCTGTATTGACCCGTTCCTGGATTCTGTCCTTGCCTCACGTTCTGCGCAGTCAGTTGTCGGCAAAACACCCCGATATTTCCCCGGCGCTACCGTCCCGTTGAAAATGGTTGGTTTTGCGCAAGGAAAAATCTTCGCCGGCACGGGAATCTCCGGAGCTTAACCGGTTTGCAAACGCCAGCGAACTCGCCATGCGTTTTTGCCCAGCGCATGGCCCGGAAGGAAGGTGCCTATCGGCGGCGCACGATCACGGTGGCCCCGGTGGGCAGGCTCAGGCGAAAAGTGCCAAAGCTTCCGGGGAAAATGGTCACCTCCACGCCGTCGGGAAAAGGGTGGTAGTATTTGTCCGTCCCCACCTGCTGCCAGACCTGACCATTTTCCAATCGAAAGACCGTCTTCCCGGACCAGCCCAAGAAGGGACCGGCGATGCGACTCTGCAGCCGGAGTTCCGGATCGGGCGCGGGCGGCACCTTGCCCAGCTTGCGCACCTTTTCCTCGCGGCGAACTTCGGTCAGGGTGCCGTTCATGTAAGCCTGAATTGCGGCATCCAGATCGGCGCGTTCGGCGTCCGTCAGCCGGTTGAGCCCGAGTTCGGCCAAACGGGTTTTTTCGAGCGAGCCGGTAAAACCGTTTTTGCCCGGGCAGGGCGGCGCGAACGCGGCCATACTGAGGATCACGCTGGCGCAGACCGCCATGCCGCGCCTGCGGTTCGCCACACCAATGCTGGATGACGCTGGTTTCATGGTTGCCAGTGAAAAAGAAAGCGCCCGGAGGTCAAACCCCGGGCGCTGGAAGCTAACAGCAGAACGGTCGCTGGATCAGAACGACTGCTCCAATTTCACGTAGAGGAAGCGGCCACGGGCATCGTAGCTGCGCTCCGGGTAGTTGTTGCTGAACGCGCCGGCCGAAGTCGGGGGCGGGTTGTCGAACAGATTGCGGGCACCGATTGTCAGCGTTGAACCGAACCGGCTCGAACCAATGGGCAGTTTGTAGCCGAGTTGCAGGTCCACGGTCCAGTCCTGTTCGAGATTATCCCGGGCGCCAGTGTCGTCGACCACGCTACCCATGTAGTTGCCGGTGAGCGCCACCGAGTAATCTTTCATATCCCAACGGGTCATCAGGCGGCCTTTCCACTTCGGATAACAGACGTCGCCGTCGAAAACTCCCAAATAGGAATATTCCGTGCCGCCTATTTCGCTGGTGGATGTCTGATCCAGATACCGCGTGGCATCGGCGGAGAAGGCAAAGCGCCCCAACGCTTTCGTCGGCAGATCATACGTCATCGCGATGTCGACATATTCGGTATTACGCAGCGCAACATTGCGCGGCCCCACCCCGAGCAAGGCGTCGATTACCACGCCGTTGGGGGCGGTCGGATCGTTCCGGAGGACAACCCGGTTCCTAAAGGCTGCGTTCGGATTCGTCGGGCCACCGGTTCTGGCCCACTCGCTGACGACGCCCTGCACCGAATAGACAATGATATTTTCCTGTTTGATCTTCGCCCAATCCACCGTCGCCGAGAAGCCCTGGAGGGCCTTGGGCGAATAAGTGAAGCCGACACTGGAGATGTCGGACTCTTCCGGCTTCAGCGCAGCGCCACCGGCAACCGAACCGACGTATTGCGTCGAAATCTGGTAGATCCGGAGCGGATCACTGACGGGGAAACGCGGGTCGATAATCTCGGGGAAGCTCTCGAATCCGGGATTGAAGAGGTCGAGCAGCGCGGGAGCGACAAAGCCTTGGGAATAGTTGGCGCGAACCGTCAACTCATCCTTGAGGGCGCGCCAGCGCAGGCCGGCGCCCCCGACCTTGGCATTGAATTCGTTCTCATATTTCTCGTAGCGGTAGGCCACCGTGCCGGACAGGCTGGCGAGAATGGGAATGCCCACTTCGGCATAACCGCCCATGACGTGCCGGCTGCCGCGGGTGATGCCATCGGCCGCGTTCCAGCCGATCGAGCCGCTGAGTTTGGCGTCATCCGGTTTTGAAAGGACATTTTGTGTGCGCCCCTCCAAGCCGACGACGGCTTCGATGGGACCCGCCGGCAGCGTGAAAAGTTCACTGTCGGTCACCTTGAAGTCGATTACCTGTGTCCTGCTGCTGACGGCGGTGGCGCTGTCGGTGCGCAGGAGGTTGATCAAGGCGGCGCTATTGAAGGGAGCGCCCGCAGGGACCGAACCGTCCCGGGGGTTATACGAGCGGGTGAAGTAGTTGTAGTCCCCTGAGGTGTTCGTGGCGTTGTTGGCCAGGAGCCGGGGCTCGCTGATGCCGTTGAGCTCTTGATCGGCGGTGGTTTCCTCGGAGTAGTTATAGCTCGTTTCGTAATTGATCGAGTCGGTCAACTTGCCGCGCAGGCCACTAATAATACGGAAGACCGTGCGATCCACCACGTTGAGCCGGGGGGCAAAATCGGCGAAACGATAGGACAGATCGATATCATCAACGGCGCCGGGCAAGAGCTGCTGCACCCAATAGTTTTGGGCCGGAATCGGAATCGCGGACGAAAACGGCGAGGCAGCCAGCATGAATTCCGAATGGGTGTCGGCGTAGTTGATGTCGCCAAAGAACTTCATCCGTTCGCCGAAAAGATCATATTCAAAGTTGGCGAAGACGTTGTAGCGCTCGTTCGGATTGACCATCGTGGTGAAATTTTCATACGGAAAACGATCGCCGCCAGCCGAGGGCGCCGTGTTGACCCACGGTTTGAAATCCGCGAGACGCGTCGGCACGTTCACCCCGGCATCGAGCGTCCAGGATCCCGCCGAGGTCAGGCCGTTGGCGGCCAGCAAGGCATTTTGCATGGCGCCGTAGAAGAAGAAACGGCCGGGATTGCCATAGCCGGAATGACCGCCCCCGACCGCATAGTCGCGATCAGGCGCATACATGCCGTTTTCTTTTTCCCAACTCGCCCCGACCAAAAACTGCAGCTTGTCCGACATCCCGGCGACGCTGAAGCTGCCCGCCCGCTTGGACGCATCGGTCTCGGTGGTATTGCCATAATAGAGACTGGCGGAACCGCCGGTCGCGTCCTTCTTGAGGATGACATTGATGACCCCGGCGACCGCATCCGTGCCGTATACGACCGAACCGCCGCTCTTCAAGATCTCGATCCGCTCGATCGCACTGAACGGAATCGCATTGAGGTCCACCGCCGAGCCTGTGCCGGAGGGAGTCATGCGGCGCCCGTTCAGGAGCACGAGGGTGTTTTCCCCACCGATGCCGCGCAGCGCGATCGAGGTCGTGCCATTGCCGCCGTTGGTGAAGTTGGAACCGATCGTGCCCGTGCCACCGGAAAAAGGCAGGGTCTTGAGGTAATCGACCAGCGTCGTGGCGCCGGTCGCGGCGATTTCAAAGGCGTTATACGAGACGACCGGCAAGGCGCCCTCCACGGCCGCGGATGATAGCCGGGAGCCGGTTACTTCCATGGTTTCAAGTTTCACCGTTTCCGACTGCGTCGTGGGCGCGGTTTGCGCCTGAATAGCCGATACTGCCAACAAACCCGCACTGGCCGCAAACAGGCCCAGCCGGATGGTATGCTTAGTTAATGATAGTTTTGTCATTGTAGTCGTTTGTGTGTGGGGAGGGGAAACTGGCCTGCGCCTGCTCCAAACCCAAGAATTTCAGAAACAGATATCGCGAGTTACGCAACTACTTATACCAAAGTCTAGAGATAATTAGACTTTAGGCTGGAGCGCCAGAGTTTACCTGATCGCCGAGCCAGGAGTGGATGAGGCTGGCGAC
>CAJBES010000210.1 GCA_903952145.1 uncultured Opitutaceae bacterium
AGCACTGCACCCAATGCGGCGCGTTTCAATCCGTCCATGGTCGGGAGGCATCACGTCGACATAGTCCGGCGCCCCGCGATTCTGAAACAGCAGCGCTATGTCGGATTGAAGCGTCGGCTGATTGCCCTTGGCGGTAAAGGGGTAATGAGCTTGGCGTTCAACAACGTATCTTGCCAGTTTGCGCTGAGTGAGCAGCGCGTCGGCAGTGATGTCGCGGCCGGCAATGTCGATCTCATCGAGTACTTGCGTGAACATCCCGATTTCATTGGTTTGCTTGACCTCTTCCTGTCCCTCTACGGGCAGGGTGCCGACTTTTTTTGGGTGTAGCACGGGGAACTCTCATGCCCCACCCCACTCATGATATGCGTTTGCCGACCTTCGTCGTCGATCGCATTGCGCAGGGTCTTGCCATCAATGGCGAGGCTTTGATCCTGTTGCCCCTAGTCGGCATTCCACCGCGCCAGCGCGCGGTCGAGGGCAACGGGATCGGCGCGGATGAGAACGTCGCGAAGGGTGCTTTCGCTGGGAACAATCCGAACCCGCTTGTCGATCCGGCAGCCAAAGCGTTCACGTGCCTTGGTCCCCAGATCCTTGACCCAACCCCCGATCGCCTTATAGCCGGCCATGCCACACAGGGTCGCAGCGGCGGCCAGCGCGAGCACCCCATGCTGCGGATGGCGCCGGCCTTGGGCGCGGCGCGTATCGGGAATGTCTTTGAAGTAATGCGGCAAGGCGGACATGTGTTCGATGCTGATCATGATCTTGGGGGACTCCTGGCGGTAGTACTCTTGGATGAGGGGACGTGACAATTGGTACTGCGCGTCGTGCTTGAGCGCACGGACGAAGACCCATTTGGGCGTGCCGTCGCGCTCGCTGTAGCCTTCACGGATGCGCCGATGCCCTTGCGTCTGACCGACGCAGGTCCAGTTTCCTGCACGGTAGACCGTGCCGCGATAGCGTGCCGTGTCGACAAAGGTCTCCAGCAACAGCAGGGGTTGATTAAAATGGGCGAGCCAGTCTGCGCCGATGCGGCGCTGGCATAGCGCCAGCACTTTCGTTCCGAGGTTGGGACGGTGCCAGTCGGGCAGAATCAGGAACCGGCTGTTGTTGGCGATCAATTTGAGCCGGCCGTATTGGCGCCGAAAGTCCCAGCCGATCCACTTATCGCGCGCAGCACACTTCAGCGCCGAGGCAGAGAAGCTTAACAACGCGACCCATTCCTCCCCGTACGTGGCGACGTACCAGAGCGTGTGGCCGATCTTCGCCAGATCACCCAGATAGTGGTGTTGCGCCATCAGTTCCCGGTAACGAGCCTCCTCACTCTCACTCGCCGGCCGTACGAAAATTTGCTTCAGATCAATCTCCATTCGCCCTTTATACCCGGGCAAACGTGATTTGTCCAGCTTTAGTACTTAACTACGTGATTCCTCGCCTATTTAGTGAAAGGGGGAAATTACCGTGGGAGCTTTAAACTGATGCTTGCTTTTTATTCACAACTGGTTATATTTGCTCTTTATGAACAATCATTACCGAATCAACGAATTTGCTAAA
>CAJBES010000211.1 GCA_903952145.1 uncultured Opitutaceae bacterium
CAGCACCCGGGTGACCGTGGACAAATCCGCATTGGATTGCAGACAAATCTCAACCATTTGCAATGCAATGCACGAAAAATGAAATGCGAATGCAATGCTAATATCTATGTCTTCATTGCAGCATTGTATCTTAAAATTTTCTATTTAGTTATGTATCAATTCCTAAACCCCGGCGAACGGATGCTGGCACGGATCGTGTTAATGACAAAGGAGCACACGCACCTTACAGTGAAATCTCGCAACAACTCCCTCATCACTCTCCTGACGCTGGGCTCGGTCATCGGTCTGCAGGCGCAGACCACATCGCCGGTCCAGGCTCCTGTCTACGCCAACCTTGGCCTCGACATCGTCGCCCCGGTCATGCTCGCCGGTTCGGACGACGCTGCGGCGGTCTTCCAGAAGGCAGTCCTCCCCAGCATCCAGCAACTGGTGAGCATCAACCTGAGCGAGACGCTGAACTTCAAAAAGCAGGGCAGCTTCTCGCTCGACCCGACCAAGCTCTTCCTTGCCACCGAATCAACGGCGCGCGTCTATTTCGTCGGCGAAGGCGCGGGTTACCACAACACCCTCGGTTTCAACACCCTCATGGCGGGAGACACGACTCCGGCCAAGGCCCTCACCGGTGACTCGCAGATCATCTTTCCCGATGCTTCCAGCACGGTATCAAGCTATTCGGCCTCCGGCACGAAATACACCCGCACCACGAAGGAGCCGTTGCTCGCCGGTGACTTCGTCGACCTCGGCATTTTCAAGTCCGGCACGACGCTTGACTTCTTCCTGATTGCCGACGGCGCCAACGGCGGCAAGAATGCATATGCGGCCCCCTCCACCCGCAACCCTGACAAGCTCGACCACGTTGTGGCCTTCGCGCTCCCGGACAGCCCCTACCTGATCATCGCCTTCGAGGACATGTACGGCGGCGGCGACCGCGACTACAACGACGTCATCTTCGCCCTCGATATAGGCCGCGCCAACATCCAGAACCTCATCTCGACGCCCGAACCGCAGACTTGGGCCATCCTCGGCGGTTTCCTCGGCATCCTCTTCCTTCTGCACCGCCGCCAGTCGGCCCGTCCCGCCCCCGTCGTCCGGTAACACCCTTCCAACCGAGCCCATGGAAAAGCGCTGGATCATCATCAGCCTGGCCGTGCTGCTGGTGGTGACTGCGGCCGGGCTCGGCGGTAATACCTGGCGCCGGCATGTCATCGTCTCGCAACGCCAGAAGGTGCGCGATGATATCGAGCACCTGATCGCCCAAGGCCGTCTGCGAGAGGCCCGGGCCGGCGTCCAACTCTTCCTGCGGCAGAATGCCCGCGGGCTCCCACCGGCCGAGCAGTCCGCGTGGAACGAACTCGACGTGCGCGTGAGCGAGGAGCTCCGCGACGTTGCCCGCCTGCTCTGGCACTACGACCGCCAGCCGCAGGCCCTGCTCACCCACGAGCAGGCCAGCCTCACCGTCCTGCGCGCGCTCGCCACCATCAACCAAGGCGAGGCCGCCGACCGGTTCCGCGCCCAGTGGCGCAGCCACGAGCGGCATGCTGAGCTCTGGGCCGCCTACGATGCCGACCGCCTCATCGCCACCGGTCGGCGCGACGAGGCCATCGCCCTTCTCGAGGGGTTGAAGTTCGAAGGCACGGCGGACAGCAGCCGCCTGATCCGGCTGGCGCTCCTGCACTACCAGGATGGCGCGAAGGCCGCGGACCTGATGCAGCGCGCCTTTGCGGCCGACCCGCGCAATCCCGACCTGCGGACCTACCGCGGCCAGATACTCGAGTCCACCGGCCGGTTCGGCCTGGCCCGGGTCGAGTACGTCGCCGCCCTGCTGGCGAGGCCGGGCGATCCACTGCTGCGCGACCAGCTCGCCGAATATTACGTGCGCATCGGCAACCTTCCCCTCGCAACCAGCACTTGGCGCGACGGCCTCGGGCCGGAAATGCCCGACTTCCTCTGGTTGAAATCCGCCTTTTGGGAACGTGTCGCGTTCCCGCGTCCCGGTTCCGCGCCCGCCTGTCCCCCAGGCCCGTTGGAACCGGCCGTCAATTTCCTCCGGCAGCTGCCGCCGTCACGCTTCTTTGAGGCGGCGGCGTTCGCGTCTTTGCGCGACGCCCGCCGGCTCGCGTCGGAACGGCAGGAACTCTTCTGGCTGCAGGTGCTGCAGGATCTGGCCGACGGCCGTGAGACCGAGGCACTGGACCGTATCGAGAGTCGCGGTTTCCGCGGCCAGTCTTGGGACCCCGAGCTGCAGAGCGTGCTGCGCATCGTGCTCAAATTCCGCCTGACCCAACGCACGCCGGTGCCCGGCGACTTCAACGCCAACTCGCGGCTTGAATCGCGTCACCTGCTATTCGAGCAGATTGAGCGCTGGACCCGCTCGGCGGTGGAGGATCCCGACGCGATGCCGGCGGATACGCAGGCCTTCCTGGCAGGGCCGCAGGCCTTCGCCGGCGTGCTCTTTGCTGCGGGTTGGGTCGAGGCCGGCCTCCGGCTGGCCCAGGTGCACCCGGCTCCGCCGGACGCTCCGGAGTGGTACCGCTTTGCCGAGGCGCAGGCGCTGCGCCTCAACCGCGATGCCGCGACCGCGCTCGCCTATGTGCAGCGCCAGCCGGCTGCGCCCGTGATGGAACTGCTGCGCGGCGAGTTGCTTTTCGCCCTCCAGCGCCCCGCCGAGGCCGTGACCGCGCTCGGTGCGCTCGCTCGGCGGCCGGCCGATACCGGCTTGCGGGCGGCGTGGCTCCTCGCAGTCTATGCCCTGGAGCGCAACGCGCCGGCCGAGTGCACGGACTTGGTCGAGGGGAATCCCCAGCTCGCCGCGAGCCCGCGCGGCGCCGAGCTTCTGGCCCGCGCCGCCTTGGCGCGAAACGATGTGGCGGCCGCGGCGCGTTACTACGCCGCGGCGGCGGATGATTCACTGGAGGCGGGTGTGTTCCTTTCGCGGCTGGCCTTCCAGCGCAAGGACTGGGCCGAGGCGCGCCGACTGACGGAGGCGCTCGTCCAGCGTTATCCGGACGAATTGCAGTTGCAGGCAAACCTGGAGGCGGTGGCCCGCGCGGAGAGAGGCGGCCGGCCGTGACGCCGCGGCGCACCATGGGTGTCGCATTCGCGGTACTGTCGGCGGGTTTTGTCTGGCTGCGGGACTTGGCGTGGTGGGACGAATCCGCCGACTCGCTGTCGGTGCTGGCCGGCGTGCTGCTTTACGTCTGGTTCGCCCGGCCGTGGCAATGGCGCCCGGAGGCGGGGCTGCTGCCGCTGGGACGCGTCGGGCTTGGTCTGGGCTTGTTTCTGGTCGGCAGCGTGGTGGATTCCACGGTCCTGCTCGCACTGGGCTGGTGCCTCGCGTGGCAGGCATGGATCGCCTCGGAACTCGTCGAGGGTGCGCCGGCGGCGGGTCTGCGTCTGGTCGCATTGCTTTTCTGCGCCTTCCCATGGGTCGCGCTCGGCGGCCAGCAGATCGGCTGGTGGTTCCGCTACAGCGGCGCGGCGGCAACAGAGTATTTCTTCCTTCTCCTCGGTTTCGCCGTCGAGCGGCAGGGGACTTTTCTGCTCGTGCAGGGCCAGGCGCTGGCGGTGGATCCGGCCTGCGCGGGCCTGAACGTGCTGCAGGCCATGCTGCTCGCGGGCGTCGCGCTCGCACACCTGCAGCTGCCGCCGCCGCGCCGGTTCTGGGTCGGCCTTGCCGCGCTGGTACCGCTCGCGTGGCTGGCCAATACCGCGCGCATCATCACGCTCGGCGTCGCCGGGCTGACCTTCGGCGCCGACACGGCGCGCGGCTGGTTTCACCATTGGGGCGGGTGGATGGTGCTCTGTTTCATGTTCGTCCTGACGTATGGTTGCTTCGCCGCGCTGGGGCGGTTTCGAGCGCGCCGGCCATGAACGCCCCGGCCCGATCCCTGAACCTGGCGGCGGCGGCGGTCGCGGCGCTGACCGCGCTGGGCGCGGGCAACCTGCTCAATGCGTGGCGGCACTCGCCCTACGATGCGTGGGGCTGGGTGGCGCTGCTGATCTGGCTGGCGCCACTGGGCCGTCGGCACGGGGCGGGGGAGCCGCTGCTGCCGTGGAGCTACGCCGGCCTCGCGCTGGCGCTGCTGGGTCAGCTTGTGGAAATGAACACCTTGAAATACGCCGGCTTTGCGACGGCCGGTGCGGCGTTTGCGCCGATGCGCTCGTGGCGCGGCTGGGTCTGGTGGATCACCGCGGCGGCCTGGCTGCCGGCGCTTGGTTGGGCGGTGGCACCGTATTTATCCGCGGGTTCCGTGCCATGGCTGCGGACGGGCCTCGCGGGCCTGGGCGCGGTGGTGGCGCGCACCGCGGCGCGACCGGCGCCGGCGAAGGGAGACCCGGCATGAAACGTTCCCCCCTGCGGTTGTGGCTGGCGACGGCCTGCGCCCTGGGCCTGGCCGGGCTGTGGCAGTTTTTCCCGCTGGCGGATGCGGCCGGCCGGCTTGAGGCGCTGCCGGTGAAAGGCCTGTTTTTCAACGCGCGACCGATGTCGCTCAACCCGGCGGAGCACGAGATATACGGGCGGGCCCGCGTGCTGAAGCGGCTCGTGCGCATGCGCGGGCAGGCCTTCACGCTCACGGTGATCGACGGCACGCGCAACCGGCATGCGATCCACGATCCGCTCTACTGCTTCCGTGGCGCCGGCTGGGAGGTGCAGGTGGCGACCGACGTAAATTTACCGCACGGGACGGCCCGGGCGGTGTCACTGCGGCAGGCGGGAAAACAGGGTGAGGCGGTTTATTGGTTCAGCAACGGCCGGCAGGCGTTCGCGTCGGCGACCCGCTACTGGACCGACACCACGCTGCGCCGGCTGACCCTCGGCCGCAGTGGCGAAGAACCCGTGCTGGTGATCCTCACCTCGGTGGACGACCGCGCGCCGGATTGGGGCGGAATTCTCGCGATCTGGCCGGAGCTGATGCAGCTGTGAGCGCGGGTGCGCTGCTGACCTGCGCCTGCCAAGCAGAATCCACGGCGGGGTGCGGAGACCCCGCCCTGCAGCCAACCCCCATGCGCTCAATTATAGTAGCGCCACCAGTTTCGGTAAGCCCCCTCGACGACGGCGACGTCGTCGCCGCAGCCCAAGATATTGGCGGCGGGCTTCAGGCCGGTTTCGCCGCCGGCGAGCGCGGACACGAGGGCGCGCTGCAGCGCGGCGCGTGGGTAATCGGTCCAAAACGGCAGTGCACCGCCGCGCCGGAGCCGGTCGCGCAGGTGGAGCACAAGGTTTTTCGCGGCGGGGAATTCCGGCAGCAGCCGGCCGGGATCCGTGACGTAGTCCTCGTCCGTTGCAAAGGTGCGGCCGAGGCGGCGGCCTTCGACCCAGCGGAAGACGTCGCGCCAGGTCCCGGCAAGTTCCTCCTGGGCGGTGCGCAGGACGGCGGTGGCGGGAGCGCGGTGGCGCGGGTGCAGCTTGAATTCCACCCCGTCGCGGTGCCAAGCCTGGAGGGTCGGCCATTGCGGCGGCAGGTGCGCCAACGGTTCGGCGAGCCGGCTGGCGCGCTCGCGGCAGGAGCCGTGGTAGCGGCCGTTGAGCGCGAGCACGGCGTCGGCGAGGGCGAGCCGGCACTTGGCGTGATTGCGCTCGACGAAGCCGTCGGTGACGCGTGTGTCGCGCAGCGCCAGCGCACATTGCGCATAGAACAGCCCGGAGCCGCGGTTGAACAGCAGCCGCGTGGCCTCATGCGCCGGAATTTGCGCCGGGTCGCCCAAGCGCGGCAGGAGGCCTGGCAGAAATGCGGCGGCACCCCAGACCGGGCGGTGGCCGGCGACAAGGTCGTAATAGAACATGCTCGGACCGGCGCCTTGGAGGGCGGTGGCGGAGAGGATCTTGAACTCCACCTCGATGCCGACGGCCGCCTCGCCGCGGTGCGCCTCCGCGTCGCACCAGGCACGCGCGGCGCCAGCGGCGCGCGCCTCGCGGAGCACGAGGTAAAATTCGAGATCGTTGTAGAGCGCGGGGGGGCCGCCGGGCGTGGGGCGGAAGATCCCGCCTTCACCGCGCCCGTAGCCGCCACCAAGCGCGAGCACGGTGATGGCCGGAGCGAACGGCGCGGCGCCGAGGCGGTCGGCAAGTGCGGCGAGATAGGAGTCAAGGCGGCCGGCGAGTTCCGGCTCGCTGCCGGGGAAGTAGCCCGCCGCCATGGCGACTCAGGCTTGGATCTCGAAGATCCGATGCAGCCGCAGCAGTTCGATCACGGACTGCACGGTCGGGGTGAGATGCATGAGCCTCACCGAGGGCTGCCCTGGTGGCAGCTTCTTGTAGAGACTGAGCAGGGCGCCGACCCCGGAGCTGTCCACAAAGTCCACGGCGCGGAGGTCGATGGTGACGGCGTTCACGGCCGGGCTCCAGGCGGCCTTGCTCTCCTGCTTGAATTCGCCGGCGCTGGCCGCGTCAAGCCGCTTGGCCTTGAGGATGATTTGCAGGGTGCCAGCTTGTGTTTGCGTGTCGATGATGCGTCCCATAGATGTTTTACGGTGCAGGCTAGGGATCGGCCCATATAAACACCAACTAAATTCCCGATGAACCTACTCTACGTCCACGAATCGCTGGGCAGCCTGGGCGGAGCCGAAGCCAATGTGTTTATCACGGCGACCGAGATGAAGCGGCGCGGTCACCGCGTCGGACTGCTGACGCAGCGGCCGACAGGCAGGAACGAGGCCGCGTGGCGCGAGCTTTTTGGCGCGGATGTCTATTGGGACGGCCGGGACCTGTGGCCCGACGTGCTCGCGCGCTGCGCCCCGGCCGTCGTCTACATGCACAAGTGGGAGAACCTCGACGCCATCGAGGCGATGCTGGCCTCGGGCCGGCCGCTGGTCCGCATGGTGCACGACCACGACATCTACTGCCTGCGCAGCTACAAGTACCACCCGCTGACCCGCCGCATCTGCACCCGGCCGGCGGGCTTCCGCTGCGTTTTCCCCTGCCTGGCCGTGCTCAAACGCAACCGCGGCCCGGGCCTGCCCGTGAAGTGGGTCAGTTATTTCGCGAAGCTCCGCGAGATCGGGCTCGTGCGCCGCTTCCAACGGCATCTCGTGGTGACGAACTACATGCGGCACGAGCTCGAGATCAATGGCTTCGATCCGGCGCGCATCGAAATTTTCCCTCCCGTGCCGCGTCCGGTCGCGCCGCTCATGCCTTCGTTCTCCGACCGCAACCTGCTCATCTATGCGGGCCAGATCGTCCGGGGCAAGGGCGTGGACGTGCTCCTGCGCGCGATGGCGCGGGTACGGGCGAAATTCGAGCTGATCATCCTCGGCGACGGCAACCACAAACCCGCATGCGAGCGGCTGGCGCTCAAGCTGGGGCTGGCGGGTCGCGTGACGTTCAAGGGCTTCGTGCCGCAGGCGGAATTGCAGGACTACTATCGCGACGCTTCCGGCGTGCTCATCTCGTCCTTGTGGCCCGAGCCCATCGCCACCATCGGGCTGGAGGTCATGCGCTTCGCGCTGCCGGTCGTGGCGTTCGACGCCGGGGGCATCAAAGACTGGTTGAAGGACGGCGAAACCGGTTATTTGGTGCCATGGATGAACCTTGAAGCCTACGCCCGGCGCGTGGAGGACCTGTTGGCCGACAAGGCCCGGGCGCGGGCGCTGGGCGAAGCCGGGCGGAAATTCGTCTCGGAGCACTACGACTTCGACCGGTACATTGCGAACCTTGAGGCGCTCTTCACCCGGATCGCGGCGGAAAAGGCTGTCGCCAGCTGATCATGAGCCGACACCTGACCCCCGAGGACCGCGAGCTGATGGCGCATTGGACGGCCGCCGGTACGGCTGCGGGCCGCACCCGCCTCGCGCTGCGCTTCTGGTGGAAGCGACTCCTCTGGCGCGTGGTCGTGGGCGGCACGCTGGGATTGAAGCGCCTGCTCGACATCGTCGTCGCGGCCTGCGCCCTGCTGGGGCTGCTGCCGGTGTTCCTGGCGACCGCCCTGCTCATCAAGCTCGAGGACCGCGGCCCGCTGTTCTTCAAGCAAACCCGCGTGGGCCGCGGCGGGCGGCATTTTGGCATGTGGAAGTTCCGCTCGATGGTGGTCAATGCCGACCGGATCAAGGACCAGCTCCTGGCGAAGAACGAGATGCAGGGCGGCGTCACCTTCAAGATGAAGAACGACCCGCGCGTGACGCGGGTCGGTCGCTACATCCGCAAGTACTCCGTGGACGAGCTCCCGCAGTTTTGGAACGTGCTCGCCGGTGACATGTCGCTCGTCGGTCCGCGGCCGCCCGTGCCGCGGGAGGTGGCGGTCTATTCCGTCGAGGAACGCCAGCGCCTGCTGGCCAAACCCGGCCTCACGTGCTTCTGGCAGGTGGGCGGGCGCAGCAATATCGACTTTGCCGGTCAGGTGCGGCTCGACCTCGCATACATCCAGGCGGAGAGCTTCTGGCTCGACCTGAAGCTGCTGGTGCAGACCGTCCCCGCGGTGCTGTTCGGGAAGGGGGCCTTTTGAGCGCGCCCGCGGCCATGCCGCCCCCGGCTTTGGGCACGCTTTGGCTGGAGGCGCCGGATTATGCCGCGCTCGACACGCTGGCGTGCCGGCCGGAACCATTCGTGCTGTGGCCGGTGGGGCCGAAGCCGCTGCTCGCGCACTGGATGGACGAGGCCGTGCGGCGCAACGTCGCCGAGGTCGTGATCATCGCCCACGACCGGCCGCACCTTGTGCGCGCGGCACTGGCCGGCGGTCACTACTGGTCGCGGGCCGTGCGCGTGCTATCGCAGCGCAGGGCCGATACACCGGCCGATTGCGTGCGCCTTGAAGGCCTGCCTGGACAGCCCCCGCTGCCGGCCGTGGCCACGCCCGCGGCGCTGCTGGGGCGCTGGCTGGAACTCCAGCATGCCTGGCTCGCATCGCGGCAGTCCGGGGATATCTCGATCGACCGGCACCTGCCCCCGGGCGCGTGGATCGGTCCGCTGGCACGTGTGTCCCCCAGGGCCCGGCTCATTGCGCCCTGCTGGGTCGGCGCCCGCGCCCAGATCGGCGCCAATGCGGTGATCGGGCCGAACACCCTCGTGGGTGAACGCAGCGTCGTGGATGACGGGGCCATCGTGCGCGAGGCGGCGGTCCTCGCCGAGTCCTATGTCGGCCCCAAGGTCAACCTGCACCGCATGATCGCAGCCGGCGCGGTGCTGCTCGATGCCGCGCGGGGCACGCGCGTAGACATCACCGACCGCTTCATCCTCGCCTCGCTCAAGGACCGCGGCGTCAAGCCCGATCCCGGTGAACGCCTGCTCGGGCTGCTGTTATGGCTGGCCGCGCTGCCCTGGTCGCTCGCCTACCTCGGTGCGCCGTCGGTCGCCTTCATGCCGCCGGGCTGGCAGGGCCGACAGCTGCGCACGGGCGGGCGCGGGCCGCTGCTGGTGCGGCGTCGGTCGTGGCTCTGGGCGGTGGTCGCGGGCCGGCTGCGACTCATCGGCGTGCTTCCGCGCACCGCCGAGGACCTGGCGCGGCTGCCGGACGACGTTCGCGCCATCGTCGCGCAGGCGCCGGCGGGCGTGGTTTCCTGGGCGGATGCCAACGGCGTGCACCGCGCCGACGACCCGCTCGAGTGGCTGCATGCGGTTTACCAGGCCTCGGTGCTGGATGCCGCCAGCCACCGCGAGATCCTCCGCCGGATCTGGCCGCTGCTGGCCGGGGGGGGCGACTCATGACCACGCCACGGCGGCTCACAGAAACAGCCAGGCTGAGGATCCCGGCCCAGCTGACCGAGATCGCGGGGGCGGCTGAGGCCGTGCGCCGCCATCTGCGCGCGCGCGGCCTCGACGAAGCGCGCTGGCCGGGCATCGAGCTGGTGATGGTCGAGGCGATGAACAACGCCATCGAGCACGGCACCGGGGATCTGGACGGGGCCGGGGTGGCGGTCACCGTGGACTGGATTGGGGAAGAGTTGGTCATCGAGGTGCGCGACCCCGGACGTTTCCTGCCGAGTCCGGCTTGGGGGCAATTGCCGGAGGACCCGCTCGCCGAGGAGGGACGTGGAGGATTCATCATCACGACCGGAACCGACCGGTACGAACATGTGAACGACGACCGCGGCCACGCCCTGCGGCTGCACTGGCGCACGGCCCCGCCCCGCGATCCCTTCGAGACCATCAGCGAAAGCGAGGAAACCCTGGCGGGCATGACCGAGGAACTGAGCAGCGTCTACGAGACTCTGACCACGATGTTCGGATTGAGTGAGCTGCTGGCCCTCGCCCCGCCGTTCGATGCCTTTTTGCAGGAGGCGCTCCGCCGGGCCCGCACGCAACTGGGTGGCACGGTGGTGTATGCGCACATCAAGGACGAGTCAGGCCAGCCGCAACTGCTTGACTTTCAGGCCGACGCCTCGGCTGCTCCCTTCGTTCCGCGGCCCATGACCCCGTTGGAAACGGAGGTGCTGACAGATGGAATGGAAAAAGCGGTCGAGAAATGCTCAAGTTTGCCCGAGTCGGAACCACTGCATTGGTTCCCCGGCGGCGTTGTTGTCATGCCGGTCAAAATCCAAGGCCAGTGCTTCGGCACCGTCACCCTGCTCAAATCCGGCGACAGTTTCTTCACTGCCGGGCAGCTGGAGTTGATCCGCTCGGTGTGCGACTACGTGGCGGTGGTGCGCACGGCCACCGAATTGTCGCGGCAGCGCGAAATGCAGCTGCATGTCAGGCGTGAACTGGAGATTGCGAAGGGCATCCAGCAATCACTCCTGCCGCGGGTTTTCCCGGAGGATGAGCGGCTGCGCATTTACGGACAATGCCTGAGCGCGATGGAAGTGGGCGGCGACTTTTTTGATGTGGTGAGCCTGCCGGACGGGGCGGTGCTGCTGATCCTAGCCGACGTGATGGGCAAGGGTCTGCCCGCCGCACTGCTTGCGACCGTGCTGCGGGCCTCGGTGCGTGCGCGGCTCAACCTAGCCGCCGCCCCGGGCGAACTGCTGCAGCAAGTCAATGCGCAGCTGCACGCCGACCTTGAGCCGCTGAATATTTTTATCACTGCGCAGCTCGGTTGGGTGGCACCCGACCGCCGGGAGTTGCGTCTCGCATCGGCGGGGCACTGTCCCGTGTTTGTCACGCACCCTACAGGTAACCTGCGGTATCTGGAGGGCGGGAACGGCCTGCCCATCGGAATCCTGCCGGCTTTTGCCTACACTGAGGAGCGGACGACCTTGGACCCGGGCATGCGGTTGGTGATGGTAACCGACGGTCTGTATGAATACTTGCACAGCGACGGCCGGCTCTTCGGTTTGGGGCGGTTGGTGGAGGCCATTCAGGGACTGCGTCTGAAGCCACCCCAGCAGATCTGCACGGAACTGCTCGGCCTGGTGCAGGCCAGCCGGCGTGGCGCGGGCCTGATGGATGACTGCACGCTCGTGGTGATGGAGATCAAAACATGACTGATACAACGGAGAAAATAATTCTGGTGGTGGATGACCAAGCGCATATGCGGCGCCTGCTGGGCTATGCCATGCGCGGTCTGGGCGCGAGGGTGATCATGGTCGGCAGCGGCGCCGAAGCCGTGGCCCAGGCGGCGGCCGGCCGCGTCGATCTTTTGCTGGTGGACGTGGTGATGCCGGAGATGGATGGCTTCGAAACCGTGCGCGCCATCAAGGCCCGGCCGGAGCATGCCCAACTGCCGGTGATCATGCTGACGGCGCGTGGCCAGCAGGAGACCCGGGATGAGGCCGCGATACTCGGGGTAAACCGATTCCTGACCAAGCCCTTCAGCCCGGCCGACCTCGCGGTTGAGGCCGGCAAGCTGCTGCAGTTGTGAAAACGGAATCCATCGATCTGTTTGTATTTGCGGATGCGCTGGGATGGGCGCAGGTGAAACGGCGCGGCTTTATGGTGGACCTGCTGCCTCACCGGGGTCCCTGCGATACGATCTTCGGCTACTCCTCGACCTGCGACCCGAGCATCCTCACCGGGAAGATGCCGGCGGAGCACGGTCATTTTTCCTGCTTTGTCTACGATCCCGCGCATTCGCCGTTCCGCTGGACGCGATGGCTTGGCTGGCTGCCCGAGATTGTGGCCGGACACCACCGCGTGCGCAATCGGGTCAGTCGCTGGTGCGCCCGCCGGCTTGGCTACACCGGTTATTTCCAGCTCTACAGCGTGCCATTCAACCGGCTGCCCTGGCTGGATTATACCGAGAAGCGCGATCTCTATGCCGGCGGTGGCATCCTCGGAGGACAGGAAGTCATCTTTGACGTTTGGCAGCGCAGCGGCCGTCCCTGGTTCCGCTCCGACTGGCGGCTGGATGATGAGGCCAACGTAACGGCGCTCAAGGCCCAGCTGGCGGCAGGCAAGATCCGGTTGGCCTACCTGTTCACGGCCGGGCTCGACGCCACCATGCATGCGCACACGACCACCGGTCCCGCCGTGGATGCAGCCTTCGCCCGCTTCGGACGCTGGCTGGAGGAAATCCATGCCTTGGCCGCTGCCAATTACCGGGAGGTGCGCCTCCATGTCTTCAGCGACCACGGGATGACGGACACGCGCGCCACCAGCACTATGATGCACGAGTTTGAATCGCTTGGTCTCGTCTACGGTCGCGACTACGGGGCGGTGTGGGATTCCACGATGGTGAGGTTCTGGTTTCTGCGGGAAGGCGTGCGTGTTCGGGTGGAGCAGTGGCTGTCCGACCGCAACGAGGGTCGGATTTTGACGGCGGCGCAACTGGCCGCGTGGGGGTGCCTCTTTGCCGACCGGCGCTACGGCGAACTCCTCTACCTGCTGGAGCCGGGAACCATCTTCGCCCCTTCGTTCATGAATCAGCGGCGCGTGCCCGCGATGCACGGCTTCGACCCGGCGCATCCGGACAGTGCGGCCTGCTGGCTGACCAATTACCCGTCGGCGGTGCGACCCGCCCGGATCGAGAGAATCTTCGACGTAATGGCCGCAGCGGCTGGCCGTGGGTAAACGGCTGGCTTAGTCTGAAAGCTTCGCGAGCAGAGTGCGGCCTGACTCAACCAAAGCGGCATGAATCCGGCAGAAGTCAGCCGGTCTGACTGTCCGTCCCTTTTTCAATTCGCTTTCTATGGCGGCCAGTCCGGCGGCCACGCCACCAAACCCGATCGAAGCTAGAGCAATTAAAATAAAGATATAGCCATATTTGCTGGGATTGAGCAAGCTGGCAGGTTGAGAAAACCCATCTCGGCCAATTGACGCACAAGGTGATGATCGAGTCTGCGGAGGTCGTCCATGAGGTGCAAGTGATCCTGACGCTATCGGTCTGTTTGCCAGACTATCTGGTCCAGCGTCGGAGTCTTGCCAAATCTGTGGGCGTGGCGGTGACCAGCACCGAAGGTCCCGGGGTGATGCGCAAGACATAGTGGGCGGTTTTGGCGGGATCGAGCCATCCGACCGGCAGCGGGTCTGTGGCGTCAGGCAGGAACAGATCGACCGTGGTGCTGTCGGTCACGGGACAAGCGAGTTCGACGCTCTCCTCCGGTCTGAGCGGGGGCAACGGCATGGTGGACTGGCCCAGTTGCAAGACCACACCGATAAGCGGTTCGGACAGATCGTTGTAGATGATGATACGCGTGGGCTTGGGCCAGAAATGCCAGATAAGCACGGCGCCGAGCAGTAGAACGAAGCCCAACAGCCAGCGCAGGCGCCGGTAACGTGCAAGTTTCATGGCCGGCCCCGCCTCCAGTGTTCGAACTTGGCGATGATCCCGAGGAGGATCATCCACATCGCGAGGTTCTTGGTCTGGGTGAGCACACGCTCCAGCATGCTGTGCAGATACATGAGCAAAAAACCGATCAGGAGCGCGGTGAGCACGGCCCGGCATGGGGTGCCGCTCCAGTGGCATGCGCAACGGAAGCACCACCAACTGGTGACGGCGAGGAAAAGCAGGTAGCCGGCCCAGCCACCATAGCCGTTCTCTGCCAGTAGGAGCCAATAATGCGATTCCACGATGCCCTTTGCATAGTCTTCATCCACCCGGTGTCCGCGGGCGCGTTCCCAGTCGTTTATGACGTCGCCGTAGGGATAAGGGGTGTTGATGGTTAGGCCGAAATTGTTCCATCCGATACCCACTGGGGATGCGGCGAGCATGGCATTGGCCGCTAGGATCATCACGCCGCGGGTTTCGCCGCTGGCTTGGTTGCCTTCGTCGTTAAAGCGAGCGATCAGTGTGTCGAGCGCCGCGATCAGGCCGAGCAGAGCGATGCCGCCGAGGGCCAGCACAAAGCGGATTCGCTTGGCGGTTGGCTTCTCCCAGAGAGAGGTGGCAATCACCGCGACGACCCCGGCGGCAAATACAGCGAGTGCGGCGCGGGAGAGGGTGCTCTGCACAATGAGAGCAGACGCGATGAAGCCGGCTGCGGCCCAGCGGGTGGTTAGCTTTCCGGCACTACTCATCGCGGCGGCCAGCAACGGCAAGCCCTGGGTGTAGGCCCACATGGCAAGGGAGTTCTGGTGCTCAAACCAGCCGCGGGTCTGATACTGCCCGTCGAGGTATTTCAATTTCAGCACAACCGCCACCTGCACGAGCAATGTGAACGCCATGACCCGTAGCAGAAACTCGAGGTCGGCTTCCTCCTGGAGTTGGTTGTAGGCGGCACTGAACACCAGGACGGCCGAGGCGAACTTCCAGCCGGCCATGAATACGTAACCCTGGTGGGGTGCGGAAAAAATCGAGAGCATGGAGACCGCGCAATAGGCGAGCCAGAGCCAAGCTCCGGGCGGCAGCCACCGGAAGTCCCGGCGATTTTCCAGGAAACCGGCGATCAGCAGGGCGAGTGCGAGCACGGTGATCAGGCTGGCCTCGTAGCCTTTGGTGTGGCCGCGGTACCACTCGATCGAGCCCAGGACCAGCGTGAGCTTGTTGATGTGCCACGAGGTCATGAAGATCATGAGCCCGAGGGTCCATTGCTGCCATGTCCTTCTGTTGCGCAGCAGGAGGCCGAGAATCGGGGCAAAAACCAGAAATGCGCCCAATATGATCGGGGCCTTGATCCAGTCGCTCATGGCCGACTCGACCCGCGGTGGCGGGCGTGCTGCTCGGCTTGCTGGTAAATGGCTTCGGTCTGTTCCGCGATATGCCGCCAAGAATAGCGGGTGCGGGCCAGCTCGTTTCCGTGCGCGGCCAGCACCCGGCGCAGCGCCGCATCCACTGCCAGTCGCTGCATCTGCCGGGCACAGGCGTCACGATTACCCACGGGGAAAAACAGGCCGTTGGTGCCTTCCTCGACTAGAGTCTGCAAGCCTCCAACCCGCGCCACAAGTACTGGCCGGTTTGCACTCCAGGCTTCTAGTACGACGATGCCGAAAGGCTCGTGCCGCGAGGGCAGCACGAAGATGTCGGTGGCGGCATACGCTGCGGGCAGGTCGGGTCCGTCCGGCGGGAGCGAACCAAGTCGGCGGATGCGCGCGGCAGCCGGGCTCTGTGCGATCCGCGCATCGAGCCGGGTGACGTATTCTCCGATCGTGTCGGGACCGGCCAGCACGAGGTAAACTTCAGGACGTTGTGCCGCCAGTTGTTCGAAGGCCTCAACCAGTGTGAGCTGGTCTTTCTGCGGGTCGTACCGGCTGATACAGGCGTAGACAATGGCGCCGGGCGGGATGGCATGGCGCGCGCGAAAGGCCGCGCCGTCGCCGCCGGCGAAGCGCGCGGCGTCCACGCCGTTGCCGAGGTGGTGGATGCGGTCGTGGCCAAGCGCGGCGCGGGCCTGGTCGGCCTCGGAGCGGCCGACGCAGATCACGGCGTCGGCCTCATGCAGTACGCGGCGTGAGCGGAAGAGCGCGCCGAAGGGGCGACCCCATTCGAATTTGCCGGCCTGGGCCTCGGTGAGCTGGGCGAGTTCCGCGGCGGGCACGTCGAACACGCCGCCATGCAGCGTGACGACGAATGGTTTGCGGCGCAGACGTGCGGCGGTGAGGACCTCGCCGCCGAGGCGCTTCAGCGCGTGGGCGTGGAAGAGGCGCACACCGGGCCGGAGGCACAGCGCGGCCAGCAGGGAGAACGAGAGCAGGTTGCCGCCCTTCTTGTCCATCTGATGGCGCTGGGCCGCGTTGAGGCCGAAGAAGGGGTAAGTATAGCCGTAGCGGCGGATCGGAATACCGTGCCACACTTCCCGCTGCACGTTGCAGAGCGCAAGCGAGGTGTGGATTTCCGGCTGGAAACCCTGTTGCAACTGCTGCTCCAGCAGACGCGCGACCACAGTTTCGGTGCCACCCCACTCCTCGACGGTGAACCGCCGTGGCACGTGGACGATGCGTGCGGGTGAGGTCATGGCTAGTCGCGGTAGCTGTCGAGGCGGTGGAACAGAAAGGGGAGCAGCTGTTTCTTGCGCGAGACCATGCCGGGATGCATACGACCCTCGGCTGTCAGCGCCCCTTGGAGCAGCCAGTCGCAACGACCCGGCTGTGAATCGCTCACGAGCAGGCAGCTTTCGCTCTGAAACACGTCGGTCACGATCAATGCGGCGAAAGCCGTCCCGAGTTTGCTACGCACGCCGTCGAGGGCCGCGAGGAGTTCGGCTTTGCGGCGGGTGGTGAGCAGGCCCAAGTCCACGGTCTCGAGCTGGGCAACGGCGAAGCGGACTCCGGCATGGGAAAATTCCTTGAGGTCCTTCTAGACGAGGCGGGCGGGATCGCCGTCGACCAGTTCGTCGTTGCGGCGCAGAACCTCGCGGCCGAAGACAGCGAGATCCCGCCGGGCATACCGGGCCAGCTGTCCGGCCACCTTGCGATCGATGTCAGTCGTGGTGGGCGACGTTAGCAGCAGCGTGTCGGAAATGATGGCGCCCAGCAGCAGGAGGGCTTCGGCGGCATCGGGCTTGAGGCCGGCCTCGGCGAATTGGCACGCAACGATTGTAGCGGTGCTGCCCACGGGCCGGCAGTCGACGCGGACGGGATGCACGGTTTCCAGATTACCCACGCGGTGGTGATCGATGATCTCGCGGACCTCAGCCTGTTCGAAGCCGAGCACGGTCTGAGTGCGCTCGAAGTGGTCGACCAGAATGATGGGCTGCGGCTCGTTCTGCAGCGCCTCGCGGCGCGAAAACACACCGACCAGCCGGCCCTGTTCATTAAGGACCGGAAGGGCATAGGGCGTGCGCGCGACCAGTTCGCGCACCTGGTCCGCACGCTGGCCGGTTTTTACCGTGTGAAATTCTGTCGCCATGGTGTTCCGCACGGGGATGGCCAGCGGCAGACTGACCGCCAAGGCCATGACGGAGCCGCGGAACCAGTGCACCGGCACGTCGCCAGCAGCGCGGCAGCAACGCCGGGCCTCGGTCTCGTTGGGATCGCAGATGATTACGCCCGCAGCGCGGCGCGCGCAGGCATAGCGCAGGGCGGCTTCGCTCGGCGCCGAGATGACGACATCGCCCGGGTGAATCTGGGTGCGGTGGCGTGCAATCTCCGCGTGCGCGATGACAAACGAGCCCGGCCGTGCGTCCGAGGCGGGAGCACGGCGGTTGAGTCGGCGCAATTTAAAGGCGCGGACCACATCGGCGTAATCCAGCAACTGCCCCAGGTAATCCTCGGCGTTGAAGTGATAGAGATACTGACTCTGGGGCAGGGCGGGGCTGAGGATGCCGACAACGCCACCGGCGGCGTCCACTACCGGCACGACGCTGAAGCGGTGGCCTTGCAGCAGATGCAGGGCATCGGCCAGCCGCGCTTGGGCAGATACCGTGGATACGCGCGGATTCATGACTTCGCCCACGGTGGGGCGCAGGTCCGGCCGCACGGTGGGCAATTCCACCCCGGCCTGTTCAAACAGCCAGCAGGTTTGGGCGTTGGGCTCGCCCAAGAGCAGGGGTTGGTAGCGATGCGCCGGATCAAGCCGCTGTTTCAGGCGTGCGGCCACACATGCGGAGACGGCAGCATCGGCGTCGGGACGTTGGTGGCCGGCGACAAAGATGACTTTAGAGCGTTTCACAGGGTGCCGGTGAGGGTGTTGAGAAACTGTGACAGTTCCGCCCGATGCTGCAACCATTCCCCCCACACAGGTCGGGTTGAAGTTACTCTGGGGCTTCCATGTGGCCCGGCAGCCCGGAGTCGCGCGGGACGGCGCGGCTGCTCCGGCTCTGGCGGCCTCCGCAGCC
>CAJBES010000212.1 GCA_903952145.1 uncultured Opitutaceae bacterium
ATGCCCAGCGGCGCGACGTTCGTGCTTGTGTTGTAGGAATTCCCGAGGCCATCAAAGATGATCAGATGATCATTGGTGGCGCCGACGGCGGTGGCGTTGCCGGTGTAAATGCCCCCGCCGGGTCCAGTTCGCCGGTCGAGCACAGCGGGGAAGTTGCCGCCCGCGGGATCCATGGACCAAAGGGCAATCGGTGTGGCAGCCTCCAACGGACTGGCCGCAAGGAGGGTGGCGATCGACAGGAGTCGGCCCAGACGGCCAGACAAGCTGGCCGCGGCTTGGCGGATGATTTGTTTTCATATTCGTAGAATGCTTGAGAGACCCGTTTTCTCGGGCTGTCAGCCAGGTTGATTCCCGGTATTTCTAACGCGCATTTGTGAGCTTTTCAGGGACAGTTCGACCCACTGCTCTACCAGCTTGCGAAAGCGCTTGAAATTCGCCGTTTCGCGGCGGATCTGGGCGAGGTTTTCCGCACGCACATATTCCGACTTGCCTCGCCCTTTGTAGGTGTAGCTGATCTGGTGAAAAGGCCGGTTTTTGGTTTCGGGATCGCGGTACTGCCGACTCAGGCTCCCCGGGCGCATGGGACCGAGGTTCATCAATTCGCGCTTGATCCGTTCGAGCGTGGCGGCCAATTCGGTTGCGGTTTTCGACATAAGGAGGTTGTGGTTGCTGTTTTTATGTCAAAAGGGTAGCATGGCCATGCTACCTGTCAAACAAAATAGCCTTCAACCGCACACTAATCGCATGCTTCTATGGCTCGCCTGGTGGAACCTCGTCCTCGCTCTGCGCCCAGCTTTTAACCGCCACCGCGCCTTTCTCTGGTTCGCGGCTGTCCTGGCGGCATTCTGCGTCCGTGGCGATTTGAATGGCGTCACGAGCTTTGTGCGCGCGCTCGGCCTGCGCCGCCAGTTCTATGACCGACTGGTGGATTTCTTCCACAGCCCGGCGGTGGCTATGCCCAAGCTCACGTCCCTGTGGACGAGCCTTGTGCTCCGGGTCCTCCAGCGGCAACTCTTCCTGGTCAACGGGCGCCCCGTCCTGCTCGCCGATGGCCTCAAGGCGCCCAAGACGGGACACAAGATGCCGGCGGTCAAAAAGCTGCACCAGGAATCGCAAAACAACTCCAAGCCGGAGTTTATCTTCGGCCACTCGTGTCAGGCCATCGCGGTGGTGGTTAAGGCGGCTGAGAGCTACTTTGCTCTGCCGCTGGCCTGCCGTATCCACGAAGGCCTCCGCTTCAATAACCGCGACCGGCGCACCTTGATGGATAAACTCCTCCTCTTGCTCAAGGAGTTGTGTCTTTCACTGCCCTGTTACTTGGTCGCCGACGCCTACTATGCCACGGGCAAGATTATCCGCCCCTTGCTCCAGACCGGCCACCAGCTCATCACCGCCGTCAAGTCCAACGCGGTGGCTTATGAACCCGTGACGGCACCAGCCACGCGTGGACGCGGCCGGCCACGGCGCTACGGACGCAAGCACCGCCTCAAGGACCTGTGGGATGATCCCGCCGCCTTCACTGCGGCGGACAGCCCCATCTATGGCGAAAAAGGCGTGACGTTGCGCTATCGCACCGTGGACCTCCTTTGGCGTCCCGTCGGTTGTCTCGTGCGCTTTGTCGCTGTGATCCATCCCCACCGAGGCTGCAGGATCTTCCTGTCCACCGACTTGACGCTCAGCGCGCTGGACATCCTCCGCCTATATGGCGTGCGGTTCAAAATCGAGGTGGCGTTCAAACAAGCGGTGCATACGCTGGGCACGTACAGTTATCACTTCTGGATGGCGGCCATGACGCCGCTCACCCGCCGCTCCGGAAACCAACACCTGCACCGCAAGAGCGACACGTACCGCGCACAGGTCCGGCGCAAGATGCGGGCCTATACCTGTCATATCCAAACCGGGGTGATCGCCCAAGGCTTGCTGCAAATCCTCTCGGTCCTTCATGCCCAGATGGTGTGGCGTCGTTTCGGCTCCTGGATCCGCACCATCCGTCCAGGCATTCCACCCTCCGAACAAGTGGTCGGCATGGCCCTGCGCCACAGTCTCCCGGAATTTCTCGCGGCGGGCGAGCGCACCTCTGCCCTCGCGAAATTCATCAACGACCGTCTCGATCTCGACAGAGCCGAGGGGTTACGCCTTGCTGCATGAACGAGAAAACGGGTCTCTCAAGTTGCTTGGTGCTGTGGCGGTCCGCTCGCCCCGCGCCCGGACGGGGGGCGCAAAGCAAAAGGACCGCCTTTTGTATCCGCGGTGGTTATTCTAGCAGAACGGCGGCTGTTCCGCTGTACGACGTATGACGTACCCGGCCTGGCAAGGGAAATGCCACCCCCAACTCCGCCAGCCAGCTTCTCTGCGCGCAACCCGGGCAATCCTCCGCCCTCGATCCCCGGCCTGCGGTGGGACCGGAGGAGGCCGGGGACTCGCACCACGCGGGCCCCCGCTTCGAGCGTCGGATTTTGGATTTCGGAGTTCCGGCGGTGTCCGGGTCTGCATTCTACGTCGCCGCACAACGGATCCCGAGGTGGGTCACGGCTTGGCGGCCAGTTGGCTGCGGATGGCCGGGGTATCGCAGGCGCCGAGGTCGTCCTGGTAGAAATAGGCGATGCGCGTGCCGTTCACCGCCCAAGTGTGGAGGTAGTAGGTGCTCATGACGTGAGACCGGCCTGTGCCCAGATTTCGCGCTGCGGCGGGTTGATGCACCCCTGCACCACCTGGCCGCGCGGGCCACTGAAGGTCAGCGGGAACGACGTGCCGGTCAAAGGCCCGGCACTGACGATCGCGGGCGGCGGCGGCGGCGTTCAGCGACAGCGTTCCGCCAGACATCGTGATTGCACTGGGGGTGCCCAGCGCCGTGGCGGCACCCGCCACTACCGTCATCCACCAGGTTACTGCCCGCCAGCGTTGGCGGGGTGGTGTCTCCCGCCGGGACCACGTCCCCTTCGAGCCTGACGTCGTCGAAGACCGCCTAAGTG
>CAJBES010000213.1 GCA_903952145.1 uncultured Opitutaceae bacterium
CGCTCCTCAAACGCGAGCTGGTGCAACCGCAGCCATTTTACGGCACGCCGGCAGGTGCCGCAGTTGGCGTAGGTGTAAACCGTAAGCGCGCTCATTTCACCCAGCTCCGGTCACGGATGATAAACTGCCACCGGCCCTTGTATTGGCTGAGCTCGCCGTAGAAGCGAACCGCGGCGTCCGCCTGGAATTCCTTGCGCAGCTGGGTGCGCAACTCCTTGTCGAAGGACCACACATCGTAAATGTCGCCACGAACCTCGACCGTGAGGCCTGTGCCGCGGCCGACCCGGCCCTCGACCCGCAGGATCTTCCCGGTGTAGTTGCCGCCGCGCAGTGACGCGACCGCCGGTAGCTCGGCCACTTTTACGGCGAGCTTCTCCAGGTCCACCTTGCTGAAATCCACCCGGTTGGCCGAGGCCAGACCGGTTTCCGACGAGGCGTTGCGGAGCAGCAGGTAGCGGTCGGAGCGATTGTCCGGCACGGTGATGAACTTGGCGTAGACGGGAAAATGATCGGAAAACCCCGCGCCGCCGGCACCCTCAAAGGACCAGCGGACCGGCATGCCCGTGTCATCCATGTTCAGGCCGCCCACCTTGGCGACGCCGAAGGAATTGTCCACATACTGCACCCCGCGATAGTCATAGAGGCCGCGGGCGATGATGAGCTGCATGAGCGTGCCCCATTCACCCTGATAGGTGTCGCTGCCGCGCTCTCCGTCGGGCAACTCAAACCACAGGTTGTAGAGGTCGCGCTGCTTGCCGCACACCGCCAGTTCGTTGCCCTGCGAGCCCAGCGCATCGTTGAGACCCGTGGCCTTCATCTTCGGGTAGCGCTGCTTCTGGTTGTATTGGGAATTGAAGTCGCCGCCGATGATGAGGTCGGCGTTGGGATCGGCGCGCAGGATCTCGTCGATCCGGGCGCGCAGCGTTGAGCCGTTGGCAAAACGGGCCGGTTCGGTCTCGGGCGCACTCGCGCCGGATTTCCAGTGGTTGTTAAAAACATGGATGGCGGCGCCGTCCACCTCCAGCTGCACCTCAAGGATCGCGCGCGCATCGAGCGTGGGGTGGGAACGCACGCCTTTGACGGGAAAACGGGTGAAAGTGACGCATTTCTGGGCCAGCGCGCCCTTGCTTTCCGGGGTCTTGATGTTCTCCGCGGCCACGACGGTATAGCCGGTCAGCCCGGCATCGTTCATGGCCTTGAGCAGCAGCCCCTCGGCCGGCAGATCGGCGATCTCAGGGGAGAACTGTGCCCCGAGCATGTCCTCGATTTTTAGGCCGGCGTAGCGTCGGAGGATCGCCGGGTAGTCCGGCAGGGTGGTCCCCGGGGTCAGATCCACCTCGATTTCCTGAAAAAGTATGATGTCCGGGCCGCGGCCGTTCTCGAACCTCGCCACCACCCGCGTGATGTTCTGCAGCTTGGTGAGCACGTGTTGCCGGCTATAGCGCGCCGGCTGGTAGTCCTCGAACATTGCCTTCCCGTCCGCATCGACGAGGTTTTCCACGTTGTAGACCAGCACGATGAACGGCCGGGCTGACAGTGCAAACGGCAGGGAAAGCAGTAGCAGGCAAAGACGCAAAAGACGCATCCCTCCACCGTGCTGGCAAAAACTGCCAAGGAAAAGGGCAAATACGCCCGCTGCCATCAGCCGGGCCTTGTGGGCAGCGTTGCACCAGTGCAAGCAGCCCGCTTGCTGCGCTCTTTTTGCTCGGAACGCGGCCTCCTTCGGCAGGGTATGACCTGCCGACAACGAAAACTCCGCTGCCACCGGAGGCGATTCTTGACCAACCCTCATGCCGGCCGGCAGCATGCAGCCATGCCCGCCCCCGCGACCCCCGCCATCCTCCAAGTCACGGGGCTTACCATTCGCCGCGGACATACCACCATTCTCGACCACGTCGACTGGCGCGTCGGCCGTGGGGAGCACTGGGTCATCCTCGGGGCCAACGGCTCCGGCAAGACTTCCCTGCTCCGCGCGCTGACCGGCTACCTCGCCCCCACCACCGGCGACATCCGGCTGCTCGGGGCGCACTTCGGCGAAAGCGACTGGCGGGAGTTGCGCGAGCACATCGGTGTGGTCACGAGTTCGTTCGCCTCGCTCATCCCGGTCTGCGAAATTGCACTCGACACGGTGATCAGCGGCAAATTTGCCCAGCTCGATCTGTGGGCCCGTGTCACCGCCGCCGATCGCGCCGCCGGACGCCGGTGGCTGCGGCTTGTCCGGGCCGCGCCTCTCGCCCGGCGCGAGTGGCAGCACCTGTCGCAAGGGGAGCGTCAGCGCGTGCTCATCGCCCGCGCCCTGATGGCGCGCCCGAAGCTGCTCATCCTGGACGAACCCTGCGCCGGACTGGACCCGGTGGCCCGCGAGGATATGCTGCACTTGCTCGACACCCTCGCCCGCCGCCGTGGCGCCCCGGCACTCGTGCTGGTCACACATCATGTGGAGGAAATCACGCCGGGCTTCACCCACGCGCTGCTGCTGCGCGGCGGCCGCGTGCTGGCAGCCGGCGCTCGCGCCAAAGTGCTGACTTCGCGCCAACTCAGTGCCGCCTTCGCGGAGAAAATCCGCCTCCAGCGCACCGGGTGCGGCCTGCGGCTCCGGCTGCGCCGGCGGCGTTGATCAGCGGGGGCGCACCAAACGCACAACATCGCCGGCCTCGAGCAGGGGATCGCCGCCCGACCGACTGGTCGCGGAACGGACCAGCCGCCCCTGGCGCACGAGATCGATGGCCAGACCTGCCACGGCGAGATCCGCAGCGGCACCGGCCGAAGTGAGGGTCATGCCCTCCCGCCAGGGCACGCGGACAATTCCTCCCGTGGCAGCATCCACAAAGGTCACCATGCCCGCCCCGCCCAGCGCCGCCAGCGATTCGATGCCGGTGGCGGTGAGCGAGCCGCTGCTCGTGATCGCGCTGGCGGCCACCTTGCCCGTGGTCTTCACAGCGGCCGTGGCAGTCTTGCCCGCGACGATCACCGTGGTGGCCGCGAGTTCACCCGTGGTCTTGACGGCCTGATATACGAGGCAGCCGCCCAGGCTGCCCGCGAACCACGCACCGAGGATGATTTGGAACGCGTGGCGAACCGGCATCGCGGGGCCTCAGGTCGAGAACCCGCCACTGATGTAGTTCTTCAACGACTCGGCCTCGACCCGGTGCACGTCGGACAACCAGCGCGAGATGTCTCCCACCGAGATCACGCCCACGATGTGTTCGCCATCAAGCACCGGCAGATGCCGGCAGTGGCGGCTGGTGAAAATTGCGTGTGCATCCTCGATGCTGATCAGGGGGGTGATGGTGGTCAGGCCCGCCGACATCACCGCGCTCAGCGGCGTGGTCTTCGGGTCAAAGCCGGAACCCACGACGCGACGCAGCACGTCGCGCTCGGTGAAGATGCCGGCCAGCCGGCCGTTTTCCACGATAAGGACGGAACTGGCCTGGGTGTTGTTCATCAGCTGCACGGCCTCGGCCACGGAGGCGGACGGTGGCAGCGATTGCACGGCGGGACCCTTGCGTGCGAGCAGGATGGAGACGGTGGAACTCATGGGGTGGTGGGGTTGGCTCCGAACCTACGGGGCCCGGCCTCCGCCACAATCGCAAAGTCCCCGCCATCCAATAATTGTTCAGCTTGGTTTCCTGAACAACCGGTCAAGCGCACCGAGACTTTTCAGCGGGGCGGGCTTTTTCGCCGACGCCGCCGTAAGCGGACGGATGGATGCCGCTTCCGCGGGCAGGGATGCTCCGGCCGGACCGGTCAAGGCGGCCATGAGCCGGTCGAGTTTGACGGCCGACACCGGCTCGGCCGTGCCCAGCTCCTGTGCGAAGAGGCTCACGCGAAACTCCTCCACCAGCCAGCGGAACGCCCCGCCACCGTCCTGCGCCTGCACCTTCGCCACCGCCGCCATGTAGGGCGCAAGCTGCGCCGCACGCTCCGCATCCTTCGCCGGATTCTGCCGCCAACGGTCGGCGCGCAGCCGCAGCGTCTTCAAGTAGCGCGGGAAATGGGCCAACTGGGCGTAGGGTGTGACCCGGAGAAAATCCGGCGGCACCAGTGCAACGATCTCACGTTCGAACCCCGGATAGGGTTGCGGATGCACGAGCAGGGCCTGGCGCAGGGTCAGGATCTCCCGCAACTGGTCCACCAGCCGCGGCACGAGACCGTGCAGGTCAGCCCTCGATTTTTCGAGCGCGGCGGTGAAGGCGGCTTGCGTTAGGCAGGGCGGATTAACCCTAATCCGCCGGGTCAGGTCCGCAGGTTCGTGCGCCGCCGGCGCGTTGGGGCTAACGCGCCCTGCCTCGATCCGTTTCGCGTCCGTCAACCAGCGGCGGATCGAGCCGAACGCCTCCGTCTGCAAATCCGCCAGCGGGGCAAGCGTGGCGGTGAGCGGGCCGAGTTCGCGCAGCGCCTTCAAATCCCGCTCCAGCCAGCCGAGGTCGTAGCGCAGTTGCAGCCCGAATAGCACGGCGAGGCCTGCCTCTGTTGCGGACTGCGCCTCCCCGGCGCTTTTGAACAGCCGCAGACCCACGCCCTGTTCTCCGGCCTGCAGGCCGGGATAGGCGTAAACCGGCATGCCCGCCTGCTCGGTCACGAGCACCTGCGGCGGAAGGTTGCCAAAGGTCCACTCTGTCTGTCCTGGTTTTTCCCACCGGGCGCGGGCCCGCTGCCAGGCCGCCGGTTCCGCCCGCGCCACCGTGACACTGGCTTCGCGCTGGCGCTGGTGGAGCGCGGACTGGACTTCGGCCAGATCCCGGCTCGCGCAAAGTTCCCGGCCGGCGTCATCGAGCACCCGAACCCGCACCCGCAGATGATCGGGCAGCGGTTTGTCGGTCCACAAGGCCGGGTCGATCGCGATGCGAAAACGCTCCCGCAATTGTGCCGCCAGCGCCGCGGGCAGCGTCTCGCGGCGGCCGGTCAACCGGTCACGCTGCGCCACCTGGGCCGCCACGCTTTTCGCCGTCTCGGCCAGCGGCACAAACGCGCGGCGCAGTTCTTTCGGCAGGGTGCGCAGGTAATGTTCGACCTTGGCCTCCAAGTGCCCTGGCACCGCCCAGTCCAGCGCTGCCGGGGTCAGCGCCTCGGCCTCGCGCACGTTGACGTCGAGCGTCACGCCATCCTCGGCCAGGCCGGGCTTGTAGGCATAGTTGAGCGGCAGGGCCCGGTTGTCCAGCGGGAGGGCTTCGGGAAACGCCTCCGCGTCGTGCGCCAGCGTGTCGGGTTCGCGGAGGTCATCCGGCTCCGCCATGAGGAAACGCGGCTCGGTCATCCGGTGCCCGCGCACGAGATCGACGAGTTCGGCGACTGAGGATACCATGGTCATTGGGGACGCGGCGCCCTCGCCGCGTATCGTCAGCGCCGCTGCTCCACCATCACCACCCAGCCGCGCCGCGTAGAAACGATAGAGTGACTCGTCGAGGTTGAGGTAGCCGCTGTCGCGGGTGCGGGTGAGGATGAGTTCGATCTGGGCACGCACCTGCCGGTTGTGCGTCAGGAAATCGAACGGCCAGGTGATCGTGTCGTTGACCAGCCCTTCGCGAATGAAGATCTCCGTGGCGTGCGCGGGGTTGATTTTGCCGTAGCCCACCGCGCGGGTTTCCAGTTCCAGCCCGTAGAGCCGGGTGCGCTGCTTCACCAGCACGCGGCCGCCCTCCGCGTTCCAAAAGGGTTCGCTGTGGGCCACGCGCACGAGGTGCGCCCCGAGGTCGAGGGCCCACAGCGGGTCGAGCCGGGCGCAGGTGCGGGCGTAAAGCCGCGTCGTCTCCATGATCTCGGCGGCCATGAGCCAGCGCGGGGGCTTCGACCCTTTCTTCGGCGCATCACGTTGCGCGCCTGCGGGGCTGCGTTGCTTCGGGTCCTCGCGCTTGAAAAGCACCGAGCCCGGGAAAAGTGTCACCTTCCGGTCGTGGGTCGCCTTGTAGCCGCCGTTCTGTTCGTCGAAATGCGCGATGTTGCCGAGCAGGCCGCTCAGGATCGCCCGGTGGATGGCGCGGTAGGGCGGCGTGCCGAAGGCCGTGGCCTTGGCGTCCACGGACTTCAGGCCGTGAAAGGCCGAAACCGGCTTTTTCTCCCCGCGCTCCTGCATCACCTCGGCGAGCTGGGCATGGACGTCGCGCCACTCGCGCATGCGGGTGTAGCTGAGAAAATGCTCCCGGCAGAAACGGCGAAGCTTCGCCTGGGTCATGGTCTCGAACTCGTCGTGGTAGGCATCCCAGATGTTGAGCAGGGTCAGGAAATCCGAGTCGGGGTGCGCAAACCGCCGGTGGGCCGCATCCGCCGCCGCCTGTTTTTCAAGCGGCCGCTCGCGCGGATCCTGGATGCTGAGCCCCGCCGCGATGACAAGCACCTCGCGCAGCGCCTGCTCCGTGCGCGCCTGCAGGATCATCCGCCCCACTGTCGGGTCCACCGGCAGCCGCGCGAGCTCGCGACCAATGGCGGTGAGTTCGTGCAGGTGGGCGGGCAGGTCACTCTGCCCGCCATGACCGGCAGCGGGGCCTGCCGGTCCGCCTTCCTCCAAGGCCCCCAACTCCTCCAACAGGGCATAGCCGGCGCGAATGGATTTCACCGCCGGCATGTTGATGAAGGGGAACCGCTCGATGTCGCCGAGGCCGAAGGCCTTCAGGCGCAGGATGACGTCGGCCAGGTTGGCGCGCTGGATCTCCGGCTGCGTGAAACGCGGCCGCTCCAAAAAGTCCTTCTCGGAGTAGAGCCGGATGCACACGCCGTCAGCCACGCGGCCGCTGCGGCCCTTGCGCTGCTCGGCGCTCGATTGCGAGACCGGCTCAATCGGCAGCCGACGCGTGCGGGCCTGCGGCGAGTAACGGCTGAGCCGGGCGAGGCCGGTGTCCACCACGAAGCGGATGCCGGGGATGGTGAGCGAGGTCTCGGCGATGTTGGTCGCAACAATGATTTTCCGCGCCTGGGTCGGCGCGAACACCCGTTGCTGCTCCGCGTTGGAGAGCCGCCCGAACAGGGGCACGAGCTCGCAACCCCGCAGGCGCCGGCCCTCGAGCAAATCGGTGGTCTCGCGGATGTCCCGCTCGCTGGGCATGAAGACGAGGAGTTCGCCCACCGGGCTCTCGCGCACGATGCGCTCCACCGCCTCCACCGCGCCGTCGATGTAGTGCAGCGCCTCGGCCCTCGCCTCCCGCTCATCACCCTCCGCCGCGTCACTGCCCAGTTCGTCAAGGGGGGCGTAAATGACTTCCACCGGATAGGTGCGGCCGGACACCTGCACGACCGGGGCACCGTCGAAGGCCTGGCTGAACATTTCCGTGTCGATGGTGGCGGAGGTGATGATGATCTTCAGTTCCGGTCGCTGGTAGCGCAGCGTCCGCAGGTGCCCGAGCAGGAAGTCGATGTTGAGCGAACGCTCGTGCGCCTCGTCGATGATGACGGTGTCGTATTCGCGCAGCTGCGGGTCGCCCTGCACCTCGGCGAGCAGCATGCCGTCGGTCAGAAACTTGATGGTCGTGGCGCGGGTGGTCCGGTCGGTGAAGCGGATCTTGCACCCGACCTCCCGCCCCCACTCCACCCCGAGTTCCTCGGCCACGCGCCGCGACACGGAGAGCGCCGCCACCCGCCGGGGCTGGGTGCAGGCGATCCGGCCCAGCAGGCCGCGGCCGGCGGCGAGGCACATCTTGGGAATCTGCGTGGTCTTGCCCGAACCCGTTTCGCCCGCGATGATCACGACCGGGTGGCCCTGGATGGTCGCGACAATCTCCTCCGCCCGTGCGCTGATGGGCAGCTCGGGCGGAAAATCGAGACGGAAGGGAAAGGCTGGAGGTCGGCGCGCGGGCACGGAAGAGGCTTGAGATTCAGCGTCCCAGCGGGAATGACAACCCTGCGATGCAACCGCCCCTCCTCCCTGTCGTGACCCTGACCCGCCTGTTGCGTCTGGCCAGGCTCGACGGCACGGGCGTGCTCGCCCTGTCCGGGGCCTTCGCCCTTGCCTCCGCCGCGATGGGTGACCGGCTCAGCGCGGTCATCGGCCTGCTGATCGCCGGCGCCGGCGCCTTCGAACTGCATGGGGCCGGCCTGCTGCGCGAGAGAGAAGCCCGCGGCCTGCGCTGGCTGGTCGCCAGCCAGATCTACCTGATGATCGTCGTGCTGGCCTATGTGGTCCTGCGGCTTTTCAGTTATGATCCGGCGTTCATCAACCACGCCCTCACCGCCGATACCCGCAGCAACCTGCTGGAGATCGGCTATACGGAAGGCGACATCGCCGGGCTGGTCCGGCAAATCTACTGTCTGATCTATGCCGTGATCGGCTGCGTCACCGTCCTCTACCAAGGCGGCATGGCCCTCTACTACTGGCGGCGCAAGGCGGCGGTCGCCGCGGCGCTGGCAGAGGACTAGGCGCACTTGCACCGTGCCCGCCGCGCGCTAGCCTGCCGTCATGTCCAAGGAACGTTACATCGAGGCCAAACAGAAGTGGGCGGAGAAACAAAAGGCCCGGGGCGTGACCGCGCGCGCCACCGCGTCCACCGAACGGCTCCCGCCCGGTCAGAAGCTGACCACCGGCTTCCCGGTGCTCGATCTTGGCGTGCAACCGGAAATTCCGCTGGCCCAATGGACCCTCACGCTGGACGGCGAGGTCGGGAAACCCACGGTGCTTTCCTGGGCGCAGCTCAACACCCTGCCCCAGGTCGAGGACGTGAGCGACTTTCACTGCGTGACCGACTGGAGCAAATTCGACTGCCGCTGGGGCGGCGTGGCCTTCACCACCCTCTACGAACTGGTGCAGCCGAAACCGGAGGCCAAGTTCGTCTATTTCACCAGCTACGACGGCTATGCGACCAATGTCCCGCTGGCGCAATGCCTCGACGACGATGTGCTGCTCGCGACGGCCTTCGACGGCGCCCCGCTCACGCGCGAACACGGCGGGCCGGCCCGCATCATCATCCCCAAACTCTACGCGTGGAAGGGCGCGAAATTCGTGCAGGGCATCACGTTTCTCAACGCGGACAAGCTCGGCTTTTGGGAAGTGCGCGGCTACTCGAATACCGCCAACCCCTGGACCGAGGACCGTTACGCGTAAGGCGGCTCACGCCCCCGGCTCATTCCAATTGGTGAACCAAGGCGCCTCTGCGGCCGTGATCTCGTGCACCGCCATCAGGTCACCCGCCGTGGTGATCAGCTTTTGCAGCGAATAATCCCCGCGCGCCAGCGCCGTCTCCGCCACCGGCAGCATCCCGCGCGGATAGATCGCTGCCAAAGGTTCAAAGAAGCCGCCGCGCCGGCCAACGGCGCCTTGATCTGGCCCGCAGCGCACCGCCAGCCGTGCAAACCACGCCGGTTCCATCCGCGGCAGATCCACCGCCAGCACGAGCAGGTGCGAGCCATGGCTGCGCGCGAGGGCCGCGGCGATGCCGGCCAGTGGGCCGGCGTCCGGCACGGCATCGGTCACAGTCCCGACGCCGGCCGGCACCCAGGTCTGATCCAGACGCACTGACAGCAATATCTCGCCGGCCCCGGCCTGCTCCAGCACCCGCCACTGCCGCCGCCACAGCGGTTCCCCAGCACAGGTCAGCAGCGCCTTGTCCGCTCCCATGCGCAGGGAACGGCCGGCGGCGAGCAGCACCGCGCTGAAACCGAGGGATGAAGGCATCACATCTCGCTAGGCCCGCCGCCCGCCGTGGCAACCCCGCAAAACGCAACTTCCCGTTCGACACTGCCCGAAACGCCATCCTAGCCTCCCGGCCCATATGGCAAGTTCCAACACCGCGCTGGGCAACCGCATCCTCCTCGGTCTGGCCATTGGCACTGCGGCGGGCGTCGCGACCCTCGGCGTGGGCAAGTTTCATCCCGCCTCGCTCGCGCTCATGCAGCAGGTCGCCACCACCGTCCTTGACCCCCTCGGCCAGGTCTTCCTGCGGATGCTGTTCTTTGTCGTCATCCCGCTCGTCTTTGCCTCGCTGGCCACGGGCGTATTGCAGCTGGGCCGGCTGGACCGCCTCGGCCCGCTCGCCGGCCGGACCTTTGTGCTGTTCTTCGCCAACATGGCCATCGGCGCCGCGCTGGGCCTTGTGATGATGCATGTGCTGCAACCCGGCAATCATCTTGATCCCGAGGCGAAAATGCGCCTGCTGGCCGAGTTCGGCGGTGCCGCCCAGAAGCAAATTGATCTGGGCGGGGCGCAGCCGGCCATGAGCTTCAGTGTGCTGGTTGAGATGTTCATGCCAAAGAACCTGCTCGGCGCCATCGTTGGGCAGACCAAGACCGTCATCGGCGACGTGCTGCCGCTCATCCTCTTCGCGATTCTCGTCGGCGCCGTGGGCACCCAGCTCGTCGAGTCGCGCCGCCGCAGCCTGCAGGACGCCCTCGAGCTGGTGAGCGAACTGATGACCGGCATCGTCCACTTTGCCCTGAAACTCGCCCCCTTCGCGGTGCCGGCCATGATCTACAGCGTCATCGTCAAGATCGGCGTGAACATCCTGCTGGCCCTCGGGGTCTTTGTGCTGGGCTGCGTGGCGGTGATGCTGCTGCACCTCTTCGGCACGATGTCGCTCTGGCTGAAACTCTGGACCAACCGTTCCCCGCTCGCGTTCTTCCGTGACATCAAAACCGTGCTCGTGACGGCGTTCTGCACGAGTTCCAGCAACGCCACCCTGCCCGCCGCGCTCGATTGCGCCAAGGAAACCCTGAAGCTGCAGCCCAGTGTCGCCGGCTTTGTCCTCCCGCTCGGCACGACGATGAACATGAGCGGCACGGCGCTCTATGAGGGCTGCGTCGTGCTCTTTGTGGCCCAGGTGTTCGGCGTGGACCTGAGCTTCGCCCAGCAGATCACACTGTTGCTACTGGCCGTGCTGAGCGCCGTCGCCGTCGCCGGCATCCCCGGCGGCTCGCTGCCGCTCATCGCCGGCCTGCTGGCGACTTTCGGCATCCCGCCCGAGGGCATCGGCATTGTCCTGGGCGCCGACCGCCTGCTCGACATGACGCGCACCATGACCAACGTCGGCAGCGACATCGTGACGACCGTCGTGGTGGACGCACAGGTCACCCGCGCCGAGGCCAAACGAGCGGCCGCGCAGCGGACAATACCGGCCTAATACCAAAGTCTATAGATAATTAGACTTTAGGCTGGAGCGCCAGAGTTTACCTGATC
>CAJBES010000214.1 GCA_903952145.1 uncultured Opitutaceae bacterium
CCCGTCTCCGCCGCCTGAAGCAGTTCCTGCGCTTCATGCCGCGCCGCGCGATGCTGCACAAATATCCAGTCATCGGCCGCTTTGCCGCCGTGGCCCGCCGCCGCGCCTATCTCTGGTCCCTCAAACCGGCGCACATCCGACCCGCGCTCTACGCCGGCTCGATTCTGTCACTGCTGCCGGTGATGGGGGTGCAACTGCCGCTGGCGTTCATCCTTTCGCTCCTCCTGCGGGGCAACTTCATGGTGATGGGCGGTCTGCAATTTATCACCAATCCATTCACCGCGGCCCCGATCTACTACGCCACCCACCAACTCGGAAAATATGTGATATCCGTCTCGGGTTTCGGCCATAGTATTCCGGCGACTGATCCCATTCCGCTGAGTCTGCCCTCGGCTGAACTGGCGCATGAGGACGAAAATGAACCCGGCGAAACCGTCCATTCGACGCCGGCCCCGCTGCCTTCCGCCGCGGCCAGGCCCGGTGTCATCCGCTGGACGCGGCGGCTCGGCACGGCCATCAATGCACTGATCATCGGCGGCGTGCTGAGCGGGGCCGCCCTTGGTCTGCTCCTCGACATTCTCTACCGGAATTACTGGCAGCACCACACCCACGTCCATCCCCCGCATCGCCGGCACCCCAGACACCACAAGCCCCCGCCACCCCAGCCCTCCGGTTAATCCCACCCGCACAAAGGTTGATCGTTTTATTTTGATGGCGCTGAAGCGAGCGCCCTCCCGACCGTCCTGAGGGGAGCCCCACGCAAAAGGCTCGCCTGGAATGGGGCCGGACCTTCTCCTTGGCCAGCCATGCGGGTTCTCATCGCCTTCGACAAGTTCAAGGATTCGCTCACCGCTCCCAGAGCCTGCGCGATCACGGCCGGCATGCTGCATGACCGGAATTGCGACTGGACCCTCGAGACCTGCCCGCTGGCCGATGGCGGCGAGGGGTTTTGTGAAATTCTCACCACTTCCGCAGCCGGATCCCTGCAGACGGTCAGCGTCCAGGGTCCACGGGGAGGGCCCACGGAGGCCCGTCTCGGATTGGTGCCATTCAGCGGCATCCCGCGTGCTGCCGGCGTGATTCTCGCCCTGCCCCAAGCTACGCGCGCGAACGCGAATGTCGCCGTCATTGAAATGGCCCAGGCCAGTGGACTCCAGTTGCTGCCCCCGGACCAGCGCGACCCCTGGCAGACCTCCACCACCGGCACGGGGCAGCTCATTCGGGTCGCGGCGGAGTCCGGCGCCATCGGCGTGCTGCTCGGCGTGGGCGGCAGCGCCACCAACGATCTCGGTCTCGGTGCCCTTGCCGCCCTCGGCCTCGAGTCGCGGACCGTCGACGGCAAAATCCTCACCCCTCCGATTCCTGCAAACTGGCCGTCGATCGCGCGTTTCCAAGGCCACCCTGACGGATCGTTCCCACCGATCCGGATCGCCTGCGACGTCACCAACCCGTTGCTCGGACCCCAGGGAGCCGCGACGATTTACGGACCGCAAAAGGGACTGGCCGCGCAAGATCTTCCCCGGATGGAAGCCGGAGCCGCCCGACTCGCCTCCATGGTCTGCCACCACTGCAGAAAACCAGAGGCGATGATGGCCGCGCCGGGGGCCGGCGCGGCCGGCGGCATTGCCTTCGGCCTGATGGTTGCGGCCGGTGCCCGCCTGCTGCCCGGGTTCGACTTGGTGTCAGCGTGGCTGGATCTCGAGACGAAGATTGCCGCCGCCGACTTGGTGATCACGGGTGAAGGCTCGTTCGACGACAGCTCTCTTTCTGGCAAGGGTCCCGGCGCCGTCGCCCAACGCGCTTTGGCCTTGGGCAAGCCCGTGCATGTGTTTGCCGGACGCGTAGGCACCACCCATCCACCACCCCGCGGATTGCACCTCCACGCCATCACTCCCGCAGACACGCCGCTGGAGCAAGCGCTGCGCGAGGCCCCCCATTACCTCGCTGCCGCGGTCAGCAGGGCAGTTTTCGCCTGACCACCCGCTGGCACGGGAGCAGGCGCTTCGATCTCGGGATATCGGTCGCCCCGGTGCTGCCGCGCCATGTGGATTCCCGCTCGACGCACCGGCTCTCGCCAGCAAAGTGACCATTTCCATGTCCGGGCCCATTCTCCCCTTTTCCTTGAGAAACCTGTTCGCCTGCGTTCTTCTGCTTCTCGGGGTTTCCGGGTGCAGCGCGAACCAACCGCCTACACGCCCCATGGGGGCGGCCGCCACCCGCGAGGCCGCACCGGCCGCCCGGCCCGCCGCTGCCGCCCCCGCCCCAATCATGCTCGGTATTGATGTGCTTGAGTCGCAGGGCTTCGCTGCGGTGAAGGGCAAGCGCATTGGCCTCCTCACGCACCCTGCCGGTGTCAACCGCCGCGGCGAGAGCACCATCGACGTGCTCCGCCGCGCCCCGGGGGTGAAGCTTGTCGCCCTCTTCGGCCCCGAGCACGGCATCTATGGCGCAGAAAAGGCCGAGGTAAAAATCGCCGACCGCGTGGACCCGCGCACCCGCCTGCCCGTTTATTCCCTGTACGGGAAAAATCGCAAGCCGACCAAGGCAATGCTCAAGGGACTCGATGCCATGGTCGTGGACCTCCAGGACATCGGCACCCGCAGCTACACCTACGTCAGCGCCATGCTCTACACCATGGCTGCATGTTTCGAAAACAACGTCGAACTCATCGTGCTCGACCGGCCCAACCCCCTCGGCGGACACAAGGCCGACGGCCCACCCCTGGACCCGCAGTGGAAAAGTTACGTTGGCGCCTTCCGCGTGCCCTACGTCCACGGCCTCACCATCGGTGAACTGGCCCGCATGGCGAAGGAGTCGCCCGGCGTACTGCAGGTGCCGAATGCCTTCAACGTCCCTGATGCCGTGCGCGCCAAGGGCCGGCTCACCGTCATACCCATGCGCGGCTGGCGGCGCAGCATGCGCTGGCCCGAGACCGGCCTCCCGTGGGTGCCCACCTCCCCGATGGTCCAGGATTTTGCCTCCGTCGCCGGCTATGCCATGACCGGCCTCGGCACCTACTCTGATCTCAACGCCAAGTTTGACCTTGGCCTCCGCCACGGCGTGGGCACGCAATACGCCTTCCGCGGCCTCTCGCACAAGACGGTGAAAAGCGATGTCCTCGAACGCGCGCTGCGCGCCCTGAAGCTCCCCGGCCTCTCCTTCCGCCGCGTCAGCGTGCCCGGCCGCGACGGCAAACCCGAGACCGGCGTCTTCGTCGAAGTCAGTGACTGGGACGACTGGAATCCGACCGAGCTCAGCATCCACCTCATGGTCCTCGCCTGCAAACTTGACGCGCGCAACCCCAACCCCTTCCGCACCGGCGATGCCAGCGGCTTCCTTCGCCACCTGGGGTCAACGGCGTTTTACGAGGCGCTCAAGCGCGACGGCGCGCGCACCGATGCCGCCGCCTGGTTCCGCGACTGGCAGGCCAAGGCCAAAATTTATCAGCAACAGAGCCGCAAGTTCTGGCTGTATTTCTGAACGTCACCCTTTCTTCCATGCCAGCGATCACCTCCCTCCTCGCCGTCCTCACGCCTGTCGAAAAGGCCCGCTTTTATCCCGGTACGCTGTTTGAAGAACTGCACGCCCTTGCCCCGGAGTTCCGCTGGCTTGACCCTACCGGCCTCACTCCGGCCGACTTCGCACGCGAACTCGCCGCGGTCAATCCTGAGGTGCTGCTCACCTGCTGGGCGACCCCGCGCCTGCCCGCCGTCCTGCCTTCGCGCCTGCGCTACCTCTGCCATACCACCGGCGGCGTCCGGCATCTGCTCGCCCGCGCCCCGATCGATCAGGGCCTGCTCGTGACCAACTGGGGCAGTGCCATCAGCCGCACCATCGCCGAGTGCGCACTTTTTCACACGCTCGCCTGCCTGCGTCAGGCCACGCACTGGTCGTTCGTGCTCCATCAGGAAGGCGGCTGGCGCGGGGACTACTCGCAAGTCGCCTCGCTCTTCGGCCGCCGCGTGGGCATTCACGGCTTCGGTGCCATCGCCCGCGAATTTCTCAGAATCATCCAGCCTTTCGGCTGCACCGTGTCGGTCTGCGCCCCCGATTTCGACCTCGCCGCCGCTGCCCGCACCGGCGCGACGGGCGCCACCTCGCTGGAAGCGCTTTTTGCCGAGAATGATATTATCGTCGAACTCGCCCCGCTCAACTCCGCCACCACCGGTTGCGTCACGGAAAAACACCTGCGACTCATCCGCCCGGGCGGAGTCTTCGTCAACGTGGCCCGCGCCGGAATCACCGACGAAGCCGCGCTCCTGCGGATTGCCCGCGAAGGGAAAATCTCAGTCGGACTGGATGTTTTCGCGGAGGAGCCTCTTCCCCCCGGCCATGGTTTCCGTGGCTTGCGCAATGCGAGCCTAACTCCGCATATCGCCGGCCCGACCATGGACCGTTATCCCGATGCCGGTGCGCATGCCCTGCGCAACCTCCGGGCCTACGCCGCCAGCCAACCGCTCTCCGCCGTCATCACCTCCGCCATTTTCGACCAGATCAGCTGACCGGCTTTTATCGGACCGATCGCAAGCCCGGGATGGCGACCCGGCCGCCTGTCAGTTTGCCCTTGCCGCCACCGGCGCGGCGGCGAATCGTTGCCACGGCCGGCGGTCTTCGCCAGGCCCGTTCTCTCAACCCCTCATTCCCCCACCACCATGCCGAGACCTGTCACCCTGTTCACCGGCCAATGGGCCGACCTGCCGCTGGAGAAACTCGCCCCGCTCGTGAAGCAGATGGGCTACGATGGCGTCGAGCTCGCCTGCTGGGGCGACCACTTCGACGTCGATGCCGCCGCCAATTCCAAGAAATACGTGCACGACAAGTGGGCGTTGCTGAAAGCCCATGGCCTCACCTGCCACGCCGTTTCCAGCCACCTCGTCGGCCAGGCCATCTGCGACCACATCGACGAGCGCCACCAAGCCATCCTTCCGCCCGATGTGTGGGGCGACGGCGACCCCGAGGGCGTGCGCAAGCGCGCCGCCCGCAAGATGATCATCACCGCCCGCGGGGCCCGCGCCTTCTTCGACGCCAAACCCGGCCGCCGCAGCGCCGACGACTTCCCCGTCGTGGTCAACGGTTTCACCGGTTCCTCCATCTGGCACTCGCTCTACGCCTTCCCCCCGACCTCACAGGCCTATTGGGACAAGGGCTTCGCCGATTTCGGCAAGCGCTTCGGCCCGATCCTCGAGGCCTTCGACAAGGTCAACGTGAACTTCGGCCTCGAGGTCCACCCCACTGAGATCGCCTTCGACATCGCCTCCTCGCAACGCGCCCTCGAGGCGGTGAAGAACCACGCGCGTTTCGGCTTCAACTACGATCCATCGCACCTCGGTTATCAGGGGGTGGATTACGTGAAGTTTATCCGCACCTTCGGCAGCCGCATCTATCACGCCCACATGAAGGACGTCTGGTGGGGCCACGGCGACGGCAGCGTCGGCGTCTTCGGCGGCCACGTGAACTTTGGCGACGCCCGCCGCTACTGGGATTTCCGCTCCCTCGGCCATGGCGACATCAAGTTCGAGGACATCATCGTCGCCCTCAACGACGTCGGCTACCGCGGCCCGCTCTCCGTCGAGTGGGAGGACATTCGCATGGATCGCGTCCATGGCGCCACCGAGGCCGCCGCCTTCGTCCGCAAAGTTGACTTCCCCTCCAGCGCCGTCGCCTTCGATGCCGCGTTTGAGCGAAAGTAGCGAACAGCGGGTGGTGCGTAGCGAGCATGGAGCAATCCATTCGCTCACGCTGGTAGCCACCCGCCCGCTCTTACGCCATCCGCTGGAACCCCACTCGCCACCCGCTACTCACTACTCGCTACTCCCATGAACAGAAAACTTCGTTATGGCATGATCGGCGGCGGCCGCGGCGCCTTCATCGGCGCAGTGCACCGCATTGCTGCAAATATGGATGGCAAGGCCCGCCTTGTCGCCGGTGCCTTCTCCTCCGATCCCGCGCGTTCCAAGGCTTCCGCCGCGGACCTCTTCGTCAAACCGGAGCGGGCCTACGGCTCCTATCAGGAAATGGCCCGGGCCGAGGCCAAGCTGCCCCCGGAACAGCGGCTCGACTTCGTCGTCATCGTCACGCCCAACCACCAGCATTTTCCACCGGCGAAGCTGTTCCTTGAAGCCGGCTTCAATGTCATCCTCGACAAGCCCGCCACCTTCAACCTCGCCGAAGCGAAGAAACTGCGCGCCATCGTGAAGCAGTCGAAGAAGGTCTTCGTCCTCACGCACAACTACACCGGCAACGTGATGGTGAAGCAGGCCCGTGAGCTCGTGCGGAACGGCACCGTCGGTGAGCTCCGCAAAGTTGTGGTCGAATATCCGCAGGGCTGGCTGTCCACCTTTCTCGAGAGCACGAACCAGAAACAAGCCGTCTGGCGCACCGACCCGAAGCGCAGCGGCGCCGCCGGCTGCATGGGCGACATCGGCACGCATGCCGAGAACCTCGCGCGCTACATCACCGGACTCGAGATCGACTCCCTCTGCGCCGACCTCACCACCTTCGTGAAGGGCCGCAAGCTCGACGACGACGGCAACGTCCTCCTCCGCTACAAGGGTGGCGCCAAGGGCGTGCTCCACTCCTCGCAGATCTGCATTGGCGACGAAAACATGCTCAACATCCGCGTCTACGGCACCAAGGCCGGGCTCGAATGGCGGCAGGAATTCCCCAACGAACTCGTCGTAAAATACGCCGACAAACCCCGCGAGACCTGGCGCCGCGGCAACGGCTATATCTGCGACCAAGGCAAAAAGTTCACCCGCATTCCCGCCGGGCACCCCGAGGGTTACCTCGAGGCCTTCGCCAATATCTACCTCGAGGCCTTCCGCGCCATCGAGACCGAGTTGGAGGGCAAGCCGCTGCCCAAGGATCTCGATTATCCGACGATCGAGGACGGCGTCTACGGCATGGCCTTCATCGAGACCGTGGTGAAGAGCTCCAAGCGCGGCGCCCAGTGGGTGAAGTTCCCGAAAATCTGACGCCAGGAAACCATCAAATTACGCAAGACCGCACCGCAAGGTGCGGTCTTGTCATTTCTGTGCCGTCGCTTCCGGTTGTTTCTTCGCCACCCATGCCTCATACTCCGCGCGCGGCCAGAATTTCAACGAGGCGGAGTTGATGCAGTAGCGCCGACCGGTCGGACGCGGGCCGTCGTCAAAGACGTGGCCGAGATGACTGCCGCACACCTTGCAGTTCGTCTCCTCTCGGATCATCCCGTGGCTATAGTCCGTCTCCACCCCCACGAACGATTTTTCGACCGGCTGCCAAAAGCTGGGCCAGCCGGTGCCGCTCTCGAACTTGGTGGCGCTGTCAAAAAGCGGCGTGTCGCAGCCCACGCAGACATAGACCCCGTCGGTGTGGTTGTTCCAATACTCGTTCTGAAACGGAGGCTCCGTGCCCTGCCGGCGCGCCACTTCGTATTGTCGTGCGCTGAGCAGTTTTTTCCACTCCGCCTCGGTGCGCTGCACCTTCACCTTGCCCATGTCGATGACGACATTGGAGGGCAGTCCGCAGGCGGAGACTTCGCCAGGCTTGCATTCGAGGGCATCCTTGGCGGGGGCTTTTTTGGAAGATTTCATTGCGGCAGCAAAAAGCGTCCCGGCGACGGTCGTCAGCACAAGGACTAAAACAGGGAGGCGAAGTTGCATACTGTCCGTTAGAGTAGCCAGCCTGCGGAATTATTCCACCCGCACCGGCACAATTCCGTCCTGAAACTCGTTCTGCAACCGCTGCCCCGGTCGCACCGCGGACTTTCTACCCACCGGCCGGCCGTGTTCATCGCGCACGATGACAAACCCACGGTTCAGCACCGAGGCCGGACTCGCCGCCTGCAGGCGTTTCCACAATGCGAGTAAACGGTGCGACTCAAGTTGGACGCGCGTCTCGGGGGAATGCCGCTGCCAATCCGTCCGCAGCTCGGTCAGCCGCTGGCGCTTCCCCTGCACCACCATGCGCAGCGCACTGCCCAACCGGTTCGCGAGGTCGTCCGCCCGCAGGTGTCCCTGTTCGATCTGCGCCACCGGGCTCAGCAGCCGCAAGCGGCTCCGCGCGTGGTCCACCCGCCCGTGCGCCCGTTCGAACGCGTCCTCCACGGTGAGCCGTAGTGCGTCCCGGGCCTGCGCTGCGCGTTCCAGTGCCGCCACAAAATGGCTGGAAATCAGCTCTGCCGCCGCGCTGGGCGTCTCCGCCCGCACGTCCGCCGCAAAGTCGCACAGCGTGAAATCAATCTCATGCCCCACCGCGGAGATGATGGGCACCCGGCACGCCGCCACCGCCCTCACCAGCGGTTCCTCATTGAACGCCCACAAGTCCTCCAGGCTCCCGCCGCCGCGGCCGATCACCAGCAGGTCGAAAATATCCAGCTCCTGCGCCAAAGCCAGCATGGCCACCATCTCGGCCGCCGCCCCTTCGCCCTGCACCTTCGCCGGTAGCACGACCACGCGACCGCGCCAGCCGCGCCGGATCAGGATGCGCGTAAAATCCTGCACCGCCGCCCCGGTTGGTGAGGTGATAAAACCCACCGTCACCGGCATCTCCGGAATCGCCACCTTGCGGTCAGCGTCAAACAGCCCTTCGTCCGCCAGCTGTTTTTTCAGGACTTCAAACGCGCGCTGCAGCTTGCCCACGCCGTCCTCGACCACCGCGCGCACGATGAGCTGATACTGCCCGCGCGCCTCGTAGACGCTCACTTCGCCGTAGACCACCACCTGCAGTCCGTCGCGCAGCTTCATGGTCTGCCGCGAGGCATCGCCGCGGAAGAGCACCGCGCTCAGTTGCGCTCCTGCATCCTTGAGCGAAAAATACACGTGACCGCTCGCCTGCGCCCGCAGGTTCGACACCTCGCCGCGCACCCAACCCGGCCGGAGCCCGCTCTCCAGCAGCGTCTTCACGCGGCGCGTGAACTCGCTCACCGACTCCACGCGGTCGTCCGCCCCGCCGTCAAGTGACTCTTCCCGCCGGCTCATGTTTTCGTCGGCTGCTTCCGATAGTGCCGGCGCAGGAATTGCACGCCCACCGTCAGCGCGATGAACAGGCTCACCGCCACCAGCGCGGTCCGGCCCCGCCCCTGCATCAGTGCGTCACCCAGCAGCACGAAGGCGCAGGCGTAGAGCGAGGAGATCACCCACGAGATGAAAAAATAGGTCCCAAACGGAATGCCCGCCAGCCCGAGCAGGTAGCTTTGCAGCACATAGGGCGGCCCAGGCGTCACGCGCACCAAGATCACCACCCCGCGGTGATCGGCCTCGGCCACCTCCGGCAGCTTGTAACCCAGCCAGGCGCACAGCCGCGCCAGCCAGGGCCGGAGGGCATAACGCGCGAGCCAGTAGGACAGCGCCAGGTTGAACGCGATGCTGACCCACACCAGCAGCAGCACGAGGGGCATGCCCAGCGACGGCGCAAACACCGGGCCCGCCGTCAGCGTGAAAACCGACAGCGGGCAGCCCGCCGCCGGCAACAGGGTCATCAACACAAAAAACGTGCCGGCCCCCAATTCGCGCAGCCAGCCCACGCCCTGCTCCGCGAGTGGCTTGATTTCGTCGCCATGGGAGCGCCACATCCACCACGTTGCCACCAGCACAACGAGACCGGTCCCCGCCAGCAGGGCCAGTTTCAGCCGGCGGTTGTTCGAGGCGGCACGAGTCATGCCGCCAGCCTGCCCGTCGGCGCGCCCCACCGTCAAGGATGCCGTGCTCCGCGCTTGCGCCGGACCCGCCGAAAAAGTGACACTGCGCCCGCGCCGCCCACCGGCGTCCCAGTGTGACCATGCCCCCGCCCACGCCCACCAATCCCTGGCCGACCCGCCTGCTCGCCGCGGCTGCCGCCAGTGCCGCTGTTGTCACCCTCGCACATCCCTCCTCCACGCGCCAGTTCACCTGGCCTTGGGTGCTCTGGCTCGCGCTGATCTGGCTGGCCCCCATCGCTGCACTCCTGGTCGTTCGCGAGCCGTGGCTGCGACCCGGCCGCCTGCTCGCCTCCGGTCTCCTGTTGCTCGGACTGGCTACGCTCGCCTCTGCCGCATGCAGCCCGTTTGCCGCTCTCAGCCTCCTTCGGATCTGGCCTGCGCTGGGTGGAGTCGCCCTCTTTTTCTGGCTGCACCACTGGCTCGCCTGTGGCGATAGCGCGGACCGCGCCCGCCGTGTCGCCCGCGGACTGGCCGTTTTCGGTGCGGTGCTGGCTGCGGTCAGCCTTGTCGGCTGGCGCTGGCAGTCCGCCGGCAACACCTGGCTGGTCCGCAACGACATTCCTTTCGGCCACTCCAACTACACGGCCGGAGCCATGCTGCTGGTGATCCCGTGGTTCGTGCACGCCGCGTGGCAGACCCGCGGACTGCGCCAGTTTGCGTGGGGCACCGCCACCGTCGCGGGATACATCATCCTGATCACCACCAGTAGCCGCGCCGGCGCGCTCGCCCTCGGTGCAGCAAGCATCATGGCGGTTGCAATCACGATCATCCGCGCCCCGTGGCCCCGTCGCACCAAGGGCCTCCTCGTCGTCATTGCCGCCGCCGCTCTTGCCCTGGTGGTCCTGGCCAACCCCCGCCTGCGCGAACTCGCCCTCAGCAGCGGTTGGAGCGACAGCGCACGCGACAGCAACACCCAGCGCAACGCCATGTTGCAGGCGGGCATCCAGCTCGGGGCCGAACGCCCCCTGCTCGGCTGGGGCCCGGGCACCGTGCCGCTCGCCTATCCGCTGGTGCGCGCCCAGCTCGACGCCGGTGTGGACAACGTGCTCCAACTCCACAGCACCCCCGTGCAGCTGTGGGCCACCCTCGGTTCTGCCGGCATCCTCGCACTCCTGCTCCTCCTCGCCGCCACCACCCGGCAGCTCTGGAAGGTGGCGCATTCATCCACCCCGCTCACGTTGACGGCTGGCGCCTCACTTCTCACCTACGCATTGTTTGCCCTCACCGATCACCAGCTCGACCTGCCCGCGCTCAACGCCCTGCTCGTCCTGAACCTTGCACTGCTGTTCTGCCGAACCAATCCGCCGGCCACCCTGAAAAATAGTAACCCGCCAGGTTACTATGCCCAATGGGACCGGCTGCTGTCCCTGACGGCGGTTCTGCCCCTCCTCGTTCCGCTCTGGCTGACCGGCCGTGACCTTACGGCCCGGCTGGCCTATGAACAGTCGCTCAGCGCCTTCGAAACCGGACGGGGGCCGGAGGGCATGATGCACCTTGAAGCCGCGGTCCACCGCGCGCCCTACGACCCCTATTACCGCCATCAACTGGCCGGCCGGTTGCTCGTCCAACGCACCGCAGTGGCAGACGCCACCGTGCGCGCCCGGCTCGACACCGAGGCCGCCGAGCAGCTCCGGCTCTCCCTTGCCGCCGGTTGCATGCAGGAATTCGCCCATTTCAACCTCGCCTGGCTCGCGCTCGAGTCCGGCGCCCCGCGTCTCGCGGCCACGCACTTCCGCTCCACGCTTGCTCAGGCGCCGCATCGCGGTGGCGCATATTTCGGCCTCGGCCTCGCGCTCCTTGCTGCGCACGAGAACGCCGCGGCAGTCCGCGCCTTTGCCCTTGAATGGGTCAACGACCCTACCGCCGCCCTGTCGCCGGTCTGGGCCAGCCCTGACTTCGTGGTCTACCGCCCCAGTGTCGCCCGCGAAGCTGAAGCCATTCTGGCCGAACTCACTCCCAAGCGCGCGGCGGCCGCTTACATTTCCGCCCTGTGGCGCTGGTGGGAGCAGGGCGGTCCGCCGCCCGCGCGTGGCTTCAACCGCGAATCCGACCTGTTTATCACTGCGCTCGCCGCCCTCACTCGCGGCCAGCCGCTCCCATCCACCATCAAAGCCTACCCATGGGGTCGCCTGCTGGCCACATGGCGACAGCCCCCGGCGGATTTCTCTGTGCTCACACCCCGCGATCCCGCCTTCGCCACCGCCCTCGCGCTCCGGGCAGCCCGGCACCCGTCGCCCGACGCGCATGGTTTTCTCACTGCCGGCCCCGAGGGCGCACCCAACCTGCTGCTCGACATTCGTCCGGCCCGCACCGGCTACGGTGTGCTCGCCCTCCATCCTGACGGACCTGTGCTGACAGATCTCTACGTCAAACCGGCGTCCCGCATCGTTTCCGCGTTTGCCTCCACGGTCTTCCCGCCCAAGGGTTGGCTGCCGGCGCGCGAACTGCTCGCGCGCCTGCCCGCCGCTCCGCCCACCCCATGAACGCGCCGCCTCCCACCCGCCTGCGCAAAGTGCTCCTGCCCGCCGCCCTGGTGCTGGGCGACACGGTCTTTGCCTTCGCCGCCCTCACGCTGGGCTACTGGCTGCGCTACGCCTCGCCGTTGGGCAATCTCGGCCTCGACGTCCCCGACGCCACTTTCCCCGCCTACCTGCCGTTGCTGCTCGTCGGCGTCGCCTTCCTCATCGCCGCTTACGCGCAGCTCAATCTCTACGGGGAGCGGCTGCTCCTGCGGAAATTTCAGAGCATCAGCCTCATCATCAAGGGCACCACTTTCTGGCTGGCCGCCTACCTCGGCCTCTCGCTGGTGCTCAAGTTCGAGCCGCCCATTTCCCGCCTTTTTGTCGTCATCGCTTTCCTCTGTGTCATCACCGTGATGTTCGTCTGGCGCTCGCTCTTCTACCTCCTGCTCACCCGGCCGGCCTGGCGCGAACGCGTCCGCCAGCGCGTCGCCGTGCTCGGTTGGAACGACGAGGCGCAGGCGCTCGCCGTCACCCTTGAGGCCGATCCCGCACACCCCTATCGTTTCTGCGGAGCCATCCCCTTGCCCGGCGACCCCCCCCCACCGCAGCCGCTCGGCACGTTTGACCAGCTTGAGGCCGCGCTTCGCTCAGCTCAGATCGATGTCCTCATCGCCGCCCGCTCCGATTTGCCCCGGGAAATCATGGTCCGCGCGGTCGAAACCTGCGAGCGCACCTACACGGAATGGAAGGTCATTCCAACTTCCTTCCAGATCCTGCTGAGCGGCCTGCGCCTCCAGACCATCGGCCGGCTGCCCGTGCTCGGCATCGAGGAACTCGCCATCAACCAGCTCTTCAACCGCGCCCTCAAGCGCGCCGTTGACCTCATCGGTGCCGGCATCGGTTTGCTCCTCGCCACCCCCGTCATCGCCCTCCTCGCCCTGCTCATCAAGCGCGAGTCGCCCGGCGGTCCGGTCTTCTTCCGCCAGACCCGCGTCGGTGCCGGCCACCGGCCGTTCACACTCTGGAAGCTGCGCAGCATGACCCCCGACGCCGACGCGCTCGACCACGCGCACCAGAGCACCGCCCGCGGCGACCCGCGGCTCCTCCGCCTCGGTGCCTTCCTGCGCCGATGGAACCTCGACGAGATTCCCCAGTATTGGAACGTCCTGCGCGGCGACATGAGCCTCGTCGGCCCGCGTCCCGAGCGGCCGGTGCATGTGGACCGCCTCTCGCAGGAGATTCCGCACTATCTCCCGCGCCACCTTGTGAAGCCCGGCATGACCGGCTGGGCGCAGGTCAACGGCCTGCGCGGCGACAGCTCCATCACCCGCCGTATCCAGCACGACATTTACTACATCGAGAACTGGTCCCTCTGGCTCGATCTGCAGATTCTCGCCCTGACCTTCATCCGCTGGAAGAACCCAGAGTGATCCGCCCCATGTCCTTCCTTGCACGACTACGCGCCCTCTTCGGTCAACCTTCGTGGAAGCAACGCATCCGCCTCGCCACCGCCTCGCACGATTGCGACGACCTGCCCAAGGTTCCCGGCGCCGGCGAGCTGACCACCTGGCAGGGCGCGCCGGTCCAGCTCATGCACAACGGCGTGCGCGTCTTCGCCGGCGGCTATCATGGCGCGCCCATGATCGAGATCATCCGCCGCCTGCGCGGTCACCATGAGGCGCAAGAAGAACGCGTGTTTCACGAGGTCCTGTCCCACCTGCCCGCCGCCGCCACCATGCTCGAGGTCGGCTGCTTCTGGGCCTACTACTCGCTGTGGTTCTCCCACGGGCAGCCCGTCCGCCGCAACTTCCTCACCGAACCGGTCGAGTGGAAACGCCGGCTCGCCGAACTCAATTTTGCCCTGAACAAAAAGTCCGTCACCGTCGACCCCTACTACGTGGCCTACCCCGGCGCCACGCTTGCCCAGACCACTGGAGCAGCCGACGAATCGCTTTGCGAAGCCCAACCGATCACGGTCGACGACTACCTCGCCTTGAAGGGCATCGACCGCCTGGCCATCCTGCACGCCGACATCCAGGGGGCCGAGCTTGCCCTGCTACAGGGCGCACCCACGTCCTTGGCGGACCATCGCATCGACTATTGCTTCCTTTCCACCCACGGTGAGCAACACACCGCCTGCCTAGCTCTGCTGGAGACGGCCGGCTACCGCATCATCGCGCAACACCACCCGAGCGAAAGCTTCTCCGTCGACGGCCTGATCGTCGCCGCCGGGCACCAGGCCCCGTTTCGCGAACCGATCATCATCGGCGTCAAAGACTGACCCCTAGTGCGGCTGAACGCGTCGGACGCCGCGCCGCCGTCGCCCGCGCCACCGCGCCGCGAGTTTCCAGGCGCCAAACGCCAGGCGCCACTTCCACCGCGCCAACCGCGTCGCCCCGAAGTGCTTCAGGTAGACATCGCGGTTGGCATCGAAGATCGCCGCCGACATCGTCTCGAACTCCTTCGCCACGCTCACGCCCTTCAGGTGCGTGATGCTGACGCGTCCCTCGTAGACGATGCGCCGACCCGCCCGGCCCATGCGGATGCAGAGGTCGATGTCGTCGCCATACATGAAAAATTGCTCGTCGAACACCGCCCCGTCGGGCCCGGCGATTTCCGTCAGCACCGCCCGACGTCCGAGCATGAACGCACCGTTGATCATCCCAACGTCATAGGTGCCGTCCGCCGGCCGGTGCGTGAGATTGTAGCCCGCGAACAGCACCGTGCGCGGAAACGCCGCCGCCAACCCCGAGGCCCGGCAAAGCCCGTCCCAAAGCGACGGCACCGACCGCCGGCACGCGGGGTCCATGCTGCCGTCCGCCAGTTCGAGTCGCGGGGAGATGAGCCCAATGTCCGGCCCCGCCGCGACGCGCGCGGCGCAGTGCGCCAGCGCCGTTTCATTCACGACGGTGTCGGGGTTCAGGAACAGCACCTGCTCGCCCGTGGTGCGCCGGAACCCGTGATTGTTGGCCCGCCCGAAGCCGAGATTTGATGCCGGTTCCACGTAGTCCACCCATGGGAAATCCCTCCGCACCAGATCCCCGGTCCCGTCGGCATTGCGCGAATTGTCCACGAGGACCACCTCGACCGGCCGCCCCGCCAGTGTCCGCGGGATCGACGCCAGGCACGCGGGCAACTCGGCGTGCGATTGATACGCGACGATGACAACCGACAGCAACGGGCTTGCTCCGACGCTCATGGCGGCATCTCCCCCTTTTTTCCCATCAAGCCATGCCAGGTGCCGCGGACGATGGCCTTGAACTTGGCCCAGCGCTGGTCCTCGAACAGCAGCACCCGCGTATAATTGTAGACGGCGAAGCTCAGGTCGAACGCGGCCCAGTGCGGCACCGCCAGCGCATGCCGCCGCCAGACGATGATCCGATTCCTCGCCATGTAATAATGGCGGAAAGGAGCGTGATGCATGGGCCGGAAATCCCGGCCAAACAGGACCCACTTCCTTCTGGCCCCAAGCCGATGAGCCAGCACCGCGTCATGCGCCACCGCTACCCGCCGCCCCGCGCGCACCACCCGCAGGCAGTAGTCGATGTCGATATAATCGATGAAGAAGCCGGCTTCGAAGCGGCCGAGCCGCCGCCACTCCACGAGTTCCATCAGGCTGCCCGAGGTTACCGCGATTGTAACCGCCGCTAACCCCGGCACGTGACAGCACTCTAGGGCAAAGAACGGGGGCCGGTGCCGCGGCCGGAGCCACCGGTAGTGGTTCTCGTCCACGCCGCCTATCTCCCGGATGCGTGGGGCGACCACCGCCGCGGCCGGATGCGCCAGGTGCATAGCCCACAATGCC
>CAJBES010000215.1 GCA_903952145.1 uncultured Opitutaceae bacterium
CCCTTTACGCCCAGTGAATCCGAATAACGCTTGCAGTCTCTGTATTACCGCGGCTGCTGGCACAGAGTTAGCCACTGCTTCCTCTCTGGGTTAAGTCAGGCTTCAAGCTGTTAACTTGAAGCGTTTCTTCCCCAGTGACAGAGGTTTACAACCCGAAGGCCTTCATCCCTCACGCGGCGTCGCACCATCAGGCTTTCGCCCATTGTGAATGATTCGAAACTGCTGCCACCCGTAGGTGTCTGGACCGTGTCTCAGTTCCAGTGTGGCTGATCATCCTCTCAGACCAGCTACCCGTCTTAGCCTTGGTGAGCCGTTACCTCGCCAACTAGCTGATAGGCCGCGAACTCCTCTTAAAACGTCAGGCCTTACGGTCCCTGACTTTAGTTCGAGACTCATGAGAGTCTCGACCACATGCGGTATTAATTCGCCTTTCGGCGAGCTATTCCCCATTTTAAGGTAGATTGTTCACGTGTTACGCACCCGTTCGCCACTGCTTTTTCAATGTATTGCTACACTGAAAAAACCGTTCGACTTGCATGTCTTAACCACGCCGCCAGCGTTCATTCTGAGCCAGGATCAAACTCTCCGAAAAGAGTTCTGAACCTAGTGATTCATGAACTACTATTAACTTGGACAACAGCGTTTAAGCTGATGTCACTTTTTGAATTTTGATTGGGGGTCCCAATCAATCGCACAAAGTAAATTTCAAAGAGCCTCCCAATAAGGGAAAGAGTTCAATCAAGATTTTTTTGAAACCATCCGTCAATACTTTTCAAAATAAAATTGAAAAAAAATTACAGGCCTAAAAAAGATCAAGTCTTGTAATACGTTAACCGCGCTAATTGCGGTCGCGAGTGCAAGAAGGGCGGACGATGCAAACTGACAGCAGGGGATCAAGATATTTCAATATCCCTAAATAATTAATTGTTATATATCTAAATAGCATATAGATGTGTGTTTTTATTGTTGCTCAACGCAACGCCGGATCAGGCCACGGTCTGCGTTAGTAAGTGCAGGGCCGGGTACAAGCTGACGCAGACCCAGATGATGGCAGGCCTCGAGGAAAGCCGCCGATTTGTAGCAACTGCCGTTGTCAGGCATGATGAGTTGCCCAGTGACACTTAAACACCGAGTAGCTGGCGATGGCGTCTCCAGTGAGGCAACTGCGCTCTTCTGTTTTTTGTCAGGACGGATTTCAGCGGAACCTACCCGGAAGCGGTCATGGATGCTGATGTAAACGCACTCCCAACCGGTGCCGCGCAAATGATGGGTGGATCATCGGCGATCCTATGGCCGACGCATTCGATGCGTCCGAGTTTGTTGGTTACGATTTCGGCAACTCCCAGAGCTGAACGCGTTCGTAGCGCAGGACCGTCATTGGCGGCGGTCCGGGCCGATGGCCGCGCAACAATGCGGCTGAGCGTAGCCTCAGAGAGGTCTGTGTGCTCGCTGATCTCGGCGTAGGTCAGGTCTTGCTCCCGCCCCCCCGCACCTCTTGGTGGCGTGATTCGATAATCCGTGCGGGACTGCTTTTGGACCGCGATAAATCGATCACACAATCCGGTTAGGCCTTTGGTTTGGCAACGTGCGACCAATATGCGGACGGTTTTCGAGTAAACGCTGAAGGCGGTAACTGCCGCCCCACGGGCCTGATATGGCGGCGCCGCAAACTGGGAGCTACGTCTCACTACCCGGTCGCCGGTGTCTGCCTCTGGTCGCAACTGCCCATGAGCATGTGGACGCGGTGCTGCCCTCACTGGTGCAAAACTACTCCGGGGCGGCTGGACCAACAAATGGTTTGAACACTGGTAGCACGCGCTTTTTTTCGGTTCTTCGCCGTGTATTGTGGGTATACTTGCAAGGTCGTAATTGCACTCGGTGCCATGCTTGGTGGCGGCTGGCTCGCTCAAGGCGCCGCAACCCCCATAGTTGGTTTCTATCGCTTGTTCTGCTTACCGGTGGATCGGCAGTCACCTTAGCGGCGCATACATCCATTTACATGGCGGTAATTCAGCGAAAATCGTAATGATTGGCGAGAGAGCCGCCTGTGGCGGGCGCTCGCCAATGCCGCCGAGCACCGAAAACTCTCATCTCCGCTCTTTCCGTGCACGCTTTTCTAGTCGAGCATGGAGCATGCTTGGCGCCATGCTTTAGCCCGACATGCATTTTCTCTTTGAAAGCGGCATTGATTACTCCACAGGCCCCGCCTGGCTGCGAACCGCAAGATTCACGTTCATATTGCTGACACGGGATAATGACATACAGGATGCACAATTGGCGTCCCACACGTTTTTCCAAACGCTCCAGTCTGCACAGCCAGCCATGGTGAATCCCCCTCTCATTTTGCTCTACGACCCTATATCCGCCCGAGCTCTATGTTTCTTGAAATAATCCGCTGCCTACTGGTTTTCACGCTGCTTTCGATCGGGCTCGCTTGGCCACTGGCGGCAAAATTGCCGCTCTCCGCCGTGGAGAAGCTTGTCGCCAGTCTTGTGCTCTCGCTCGTCGCCCTTTGGCTTTTCGGCTGGACGCTCTACACGTGGACGCTGTCCTGGTCTTTGCTCTGGCTGCTCCCCCCCCTGGCCGCCGCCGGCCTGATATGGCGGCGGCGCGAACTGGTGGCCCTGCTCCGCGACCCGATCGCCGGCACCTACCTTTGGTCGCAACTGCTCGTGAGTCTGTGGACGCTGGGCTGGCTCTCTCTGGTGCAAAACTACTCCGGGGGCGGCTGGACCGGCGACTGGTTTGAACATTGGGAGCGCGCGCTTTTCTTTCTGAATCGTCAGCCAGCTGACCACCTTTTCCTCGGCATCTACCCGCTCACCGCCCGCCCACCGCTGGGCAATGTGATCATGGCTGTCTGGTTGCATCTCACCCAGGTGGACTTCCCGCACTACCAGCTCTTCAGCACCCTGCTCGGCAGCCTCGCGTTTTTACCGGCGGCGCTATTGGCCGCGCGTTGGGGCGGAAACTGCACTACAGTCGTCGTGTTGGCAGTGCTGTTCATGGTCAATCCACTCTTCGTCCAAAACAGCGTTTTCCCTTGGACGAAGCTCCCCTCCGCGCTCTTCGTCCTTACCGCGCTCTATTTCTTCCTGCGCTTCCGCGATGGCACTTCACCACGCACGAGTGCTCTGCTATGCTCCACCGCGCTAGCCGCGGGGCTGCTCACGCATTACTCCGCCGCACCCTACGTTCTTGCCCTCGCCCTCGGCTGGAGTATGCTCCGGCCAACCGATTGGCGCCGGTTGGAGTTTCTTCGCATCACCGCCCTCGCCGCGGGTGCGGGTGCCGTGTTGCTCGCCACTTGGTTTGGCTGGGCCTTTGCCACCTATGGCATCACAGGCACGCTGGCCACTAGCACCAGCGTGACGACCACCGCCGCGGATGCCGGCGGCCAACTGTGGCGCGTGTTGCTAAACCTGCGCGACACACTCGTGCCGCATTTCCTGCGCTCGCCGGATCCTGCACTCATTGCCCAGACCAGTCCATGGGGGTATGCACGCGATTGGTTTTTCCAGGTCTACCAGCTCAACCTGTTTCTCGCTCTCGGGAGCACCGGCTGGCTTGTCGTACTGCGCGAAGCATGGCGGCTCTGGCCGGTCTCTGCTCCGGCCGCGCGCGGGTTCTGGGCCGGTTTTGCCACTGTCACCGGACTGTTGGGCGTAGCGGTGCATGGCGCCCGGGACGAGTGGGGACTCACTCACATCTGTCTGCAGCCGCTCGTGCTGCTCGGGCTGGCCTTTTTCGCTACGCGCTGGGCGTCGCTCGGTCGCGGCTGGCGTTGCGTGGCAACCGTGGGCGCGGTGTTCGATCTTATTTGCGGTATTGGCCTTCATTTCGCCGTGCAGAACTTTGCCTTCGACCGCTGCCTCACACCAAGCCGCAAGGCCTGGGATGTTCTAACCAGCTACAATCCCCAGACGCTGGCCAACGTCTTTGGGCTCGCCCGCAACCACCTCGTCACGCTCAACGAATCCCTGAACCAACCGCCGTTACTTGTGCTGGCCTTGTTGGCTGCGCTTCTCTTACTTGCACTCTGGCAGTGGCACACCTCTTCATCCGCACGCTAACTGCGCCCATGCCCAGTCCTTCCCTTCTCATCGCCGTTGTCATGCCCGTCTTCAACGAAGAAGCCGTGCTGCCACAGACTTTCACCCGGCTGAGCACACTTTTTGACAACCACTCGCAATTCCGGTGGTGCGCCGTGCTCGTCAACGACGGCAGCCGTGACCGCAGTGGCGAGTTACTCCGCGCGCAGGAGGCCACCGACCCGCGCTTTCACGTCGTCGAACTCACCCGCAATTTTGGCTTTCAGGCGGCGCTGGCGGCCGGGCTCGCCGACGCCACCGCGGCCGATGCCGTGGTGACCATGGACGCTGATTTGCAGGATCCGCCTGAACTCATTCCGGCGCTAATCGAGGCCTGGCAAAAGGGCGCGGAGGTTGTGCTCGCCGTGCGCCGCTCGCGACAGGAAACCGGCGTGCGCCGGCTCGGCATGGACGCGTTCCATGCCCTTTTCCGCCGTCTCGTCGATGGGTCGCTCATCGACAACAATGCCGGCACATTCTGTCTGCTCAGCCAAGAAGCCGCGGCCGTGTTCAACCACCTGCCGGAGCGCCACCGTTTCTTTCCCGGACTGCGCGCCTGGGTTGGGTTCAAGGTTGCGCACGTGGCCTATGACCGGCAGGAGCGTGCCGCAGGCGAGCCCCAGCAATCGCTGCACCGGTTGGTGCGCTACGCTCTCGACGGACTCTTTAGCTTTTCCCGTCTGCCGTTGCGTTTCCTGACTTACAGCGGCCTCTTCATCTCCGGCATAGGCTTCAGCCTCGGCACTTTTTACGCCGTGCGCCGACTGGTGGGCATTGAAACCGCGCAGACCGGTTTCACCACCCTGGCGGTGCTGGTGCTTTTCCTCGGGGGAGTGCAACTCATCGGTATCGGCGTGCTGGGCGAATACCTCGGCCGCATCTACGACGAGGTAAAGCAGCGCCCGCTTTATGTCGTGAAACGCCGCCCCCCCGACCGGCAATGAGAGTCACCAAGTGGCTCCCGGTCGCGCTGCTTGCGGTCCTGCTCGCCATCATCGGTGCCGGCCTGCTCTGGACCACGCTGATGATGTATGACGACGAGGGCTATGTGCTCTACTCGCTGCGCACGTTCTGTGAAATTGGCGGGCTCTACGAAAAGGTCTTCAGTCAATACGGGCCGTTTTTTTACCTCTGGAACTGGCTGCTGCATGTGGCTGGGCTCGATTTTACGAACACCTCAGCGCGACTGCTGACGCTCGCCTACTGGCTGGTCGCCGCCGGCACGGGCGCCGCCATTGTTGCCCGTCTGACCCGCAGCGCCGTGGCGACTGCGGCGGTGCTCAGCGGTGTCTTCCTGCACCTCTGGCCGATGATCAGCGAACCCTCGCACCCGGGTGGCCCAATCTGCGCAATCGTCGGGCTCGTCGCCTGGCTCGGTCTCAACGAGCGGTTTTCATCGAACACCCGGGCCGCGTGGATAGGCGCCGCCGGCGCCGCCTTGGTGCTGACAAAAATCAATACCGGCATCTTTCTCCTCGCAGGGGCCGGGGCCTGGTGGTTGCTCTCAGCCGATCGCATCGCCTGTTCGCGACGCTGGCGTCTAACCCTGGCCGGCGCGCTGGTATTGCTGCCCCTACTGGTCATGCAGCGGCTTTTCACCGAGGAATGGGTCAGGATTTTTGCCCTTGTCACGACCACCGCCGCCGCCGCCACGGTGATTGCCCTGCCCACGCGGCATGAGCGCAGCGTGCCTCTGGCCGCCCTCTGGCGCGGGGCGCTTGCCGGACTCGCGGTCACTGGCGCAACGGTCGCCTTTATCCGCACGGCCGGCACTTCATGGAGCGCCCTGCTGGAGGGTGTTGTGCTCGGACCGTTGCGCCATCCCACCGCCTACGCCGCCTTTGTGAAATGGCGCCCCGGCGCGGCGGTGCTTGCCGCCGGCTCGATCCTGGCCATTGCCTGGCTGGTCCGACAGCCTGCCGCCCGCCGTCTGCCGTGGGTCACGGCGGTGCGACTGATTGCCACCAGCTTTTACCTCCTCTGCTGGAGCAACCTCCTGCCGCTCGATATGCACGCCTTCGCCCTGTCCTACGGGCTCACTGCGATCGCATGGTTCGTACTGCCGCTGCGCGATGATGACTCCACCGCCGGCGCTCGCGGCTGGCTGGCGCTCCTTGCCGTGACGCAAGCGTTACATGCCTTCCCCGTCGCCGGCAGTCAGATCAGCTGGGGCACATTTCTGTGGCTGCCACTGGCCGCGCTTGGGGTGCACGACGCGCTGCAGGCGCTGGCCGCCCGCTGGCCGCAAATTGCGAAGGGGCCGCTCCGCCATCTCGCCCCCGTCACTGTGGCGGGACTGGTGGCGTGGAACGGCGTGGCCTTTGTGCGCATGGTAGACCAGCGCCTCGACGACAGCGACACGCTTGGCCTGCCCGGGGCCGCCAGCCTGCAACTGCCCCTGAATTTCACGAGCACCGCCCGCATTCTGGCGCACAATGCCACCTTGCACGCCGACATGCTTTTTAGCCTGCCTGGGATGTTGAGCTTTCATCACTGGTCCGGCGTGCCACCGCCCACTTCGGTCAACACCACCCATTGGTTCACCCTGCTCAGTCCGGCGCAACAGGAGGCAATCCGCGCCCGGCTGGAGGCGTCCTCCCGCTCCGTGCTGATCATCCAGCGCGGAGTTTATGACTTCCTGCTTGAAACCCGCATCGCCACTGAAAGCCCGCTCACGCAGTGGTTGCATGCGAACTTCACCCGCGCTTTCTCGCTCGATTCCTATGAGTTTTGGGTGCGCCGAGGCCGGCGCATCGCCGCAATTGACACCGCCCAATTGTTTGAAACCGACGCCGGCGCATCGCCGCGGTACAAACTCACTCTGTTTTTAGCCCACCCCGATCTGCGCGACGTCGCCCGGATCACTCTCGACCGGCTGGAGGGCGATGGCCAATGCACACTGGGAGCTTGGGATAGGCAAAACGCCACCATCCTCCTAACCTCCGTGGATTCCGCCGGCGGGCCGTGCGGTCCCGTCCTCGCCGCGGCTTGGCCTTTCCAGACCAAGGCGCTTGTGCGGGTTGAACTTTTCACCGATTTCCTGCCGGCCGGTTTCCGTGCGGACCATAGCATCATCCATCTGCGAGATGCCACCGGCCGCACGCTGGCCGAGGCGCGCTTTGCCAACTAGACCGGCTGCTTTCGCGCCACCAGGACGAGGCTCACCCCGATGGGCATCGGCAACCGCGCCAGGGCAAGCCCGACGAATTGCACGCGCAGCAACCAGTTGGCCCAACCGGGCAACGGCCGTTCGTCGATCCGGTCCGGGAACCAACGCCGCCATTTGCGTAGCACCCACACCAACGGGTAAACCGGGACATTGGTGTAATTCACATAGTTGAGTTCCCATTCCGCCGCGGGAAAAAGCGCCCGCAATTGCGGCCGCGTGTAGCGGCGGTAATGATGGAGGGCGATATCCCAGTCGCTCCACAGCGCCATATGTGCGGGCACGGTGACAACCGCCAGGCCACCGGGCCGGAGCAACCGGTGAAATTCGCGGACCACCGCCGCATCATCCGGCGTATGTTCGAGAACGTCCAGGGCGGTCACATAGTCGATGGCGCGGTCGGGCAAGGGCACCTGGTCTCCCGTCAGTGCAAAAATCTGTTCCGGGCGGAATCGGGCCCGCAGCATGCTTAGCGACTGCTCGTGGTCATCGAGCACCAACACCTGGCAGCGGGCCTCCATCTCCGCCGCGAAGCGCCCTGTGCCAGCGCCGCAGTCGAGCAGCACATCGTCCGGACGCGGCGCCCGTGCCCGCTCCAACAACCGTCGGACAAGATGGCGCTTGCCCGCGTAATACCAGTGCTTTTCCTCGTCACGGGCGAGTCTGGCGTATTCGACATCATTCATGCGGCGGGAGGGGATTCAGGACGTAAAAAAACCCCAAGTTGCCTATTCAAAACCGCGCGTCAGCATCTTTCTGATGCCGCGTTCGTCCCGCCCAGCTTTCGCCGACACTTGTCTGATGCTCCTGCTGCTGGCACTTGCGCTCGGGCATGGTCTCCTTGCCACGCTCGCGATGGATGAAAAATCCACGACCTCTGACGAGATCGCCCACATTACCGGCGGCTACACTTTCAACCATTGGAACGACTACCGGCTGCATCCAGAAAACGGGCTCCTGCCGCAGCGCTGGCAGTCACTGCCCATGGTTCTGGCCGGGGCCAAATATCCCAACCAGTCCGGTCAGGACTGGGCGACATCCCACGTCTGGATGCTGGGCTACGTTTTTTTTTACCAAGAAGGGAACAATCTGGAGTGGATGCTGGCCACGGCCCGTGCCATGAACGCCTGCTTCGGCCTCGCCACCGTGCTGCTCGTCGCGTGGTGGGCATGGCATTTCTTCGCCGGACCCGGAGCCATCGTCGCCGCCGTGCTCTGCGTCCTAAGTCCGTCCATGCTGGCGCACAGCGGCTTGGCGACCTCGGACATGGCAATGACCTTCTTCCTGCTGGCCGCTGCCAGCGCGTGGTGGTGGCACCTGCATGACGGCCGCCGGCGGGTGTGGCTGCTGAGCGCGGTCAGCTTCGGCTTGGCGTGCGTGGCCAAATATACGGCCGTGCTGCTCCTGCCGATTTTTGCCTTGATGATGATTGTGCGCACGGTCTCTTCCGCGCCGCTGCCTTTTTTCGGCCGCACTTTCCCCACCCGCCTATCCCGGCTTGGCGTCATGACCGCCTCCCTCGCCGGTCAAGGGTTGGTGGCCGTGCTGGTCATCTGGGCCTTCTGCGGTTTCCGCTATGTGGCGTTCAACCCTGTGCTGCCCCCGGGCGACTTCATTGTCTCATGGGACCACGTGCTTTCAATTGGCAGCGCACAGGCGGCGGTCATCAAACTTTTTCGCAACTGGCACCTGCTGCCGGAGGGATTTCTTTACGGCTTCGCCTACACACTCAAAAGCGTCGAGGCACGGGGCGCATTCCTGGACGGCACTTACAGCCTGACCGGCTGGGTTAGCTTCTTCCCCAAGGCTTTTCTCTACAAGACCGCGCCTTCGCTCCTGGTAGCGCTGGCTGTAGCGGCGGGGCTCGTGCTGCTCAGGATGCGCGCCGCCGGCTTGGGCTGGCTCCGCCCCCACCTTTACCGCGCCACCCCCCTGCTCGTCCTGTTCGCGGTTTACTGGGGATTTTCGCTGACAAGCCGGCTCAACATTGGCCACCGCCACATCCTGCCAACGTATCCGGTGCTCTTCATCTTTTGCGGAACCTTGGGCTGGGCGGCGGTGCGGGCGTGGCGCCAATCCCGTCTGGCCGGGGTGGCATTGTCCGGCGTCGTGGCGGCCTTGCTCGGCTGGCAGGTCGCGATAGCCGCGGGCATTCATCCGCACTATCTCGCATATTTCAGTCCCCTCGTCGGAGGATCGACACAAGGCTACAAGCATCTCGTGGACAGTTCGCTGGACTGGGGCCAGGACCTGCCGGGCTTGAAGCACTGGCTTAATGATCACCGGCGCGTCAATGAACCGGTCTATCTGTCCTATTTCGGCACGGGCGAGCCCGATCACTACGGCATCCAGGCTGTGCGCATGCCCGGCCTCTTTCACTTTCGCCGAGTTCATCCGTGGTATTGGCCCGAACCTGGGATTTATGCCATCAGCGCCACCATGCTCTCCCATGTTTACAGTCCCCTGCGCGGCGATTGGACCACCGGGCTGGAGAAACGCTATCAAGCCCTGCGGCAGAGCGACACCTCGTTTCGTGCCCTGAAGCAAGCTCCCCGCGGTCATCCGGAACTGATGAAGGACACCTCCCCCGAGGCATGGGCGACGATGTGGGATGAATACAACCAGCTCCGTTTCGCCCGCCTCTGCCACTACCTGCGGGTTCGCCCGCCCGACGATAACATAGGCTACTCCATTCTCATCTACCGTCTGACCGCCGATGAAATCGCTGCAGCCACCGCAGGCACGTTGTCAGATTGGGCGCAGCTCATCGAGCGCACCGTGGAACATCGACCCTAGGTGACCCTAGAAGGGCTTCCTCGCAAAGAGCGAGGCGACGGCCGGGCGGTAGAGTGCAAGCAACAGGCCGCAGATGCCGCTCACCCAGACCCAGCTGATCGCGTGTGCCAGCCAGCTGCCAGCCAGTTCCGCCGTAGGAGTGGCAATGCCCAGGCGCTGCGTCCAGCCAGCGTTAATCATCGCGCTGACGAGACCGTCAATCCAAGCCAACGGCAGCATCAAACCCAGCGTGAGCCGGGCGATTCCCCCCGCGACCTCCTGACGGCTCCATGTCCATAGCAACGGCAGCATGAGCAGAGTGAAGACAAGCCGGTAACTGTAGCTGTTACCCGTGAAAAAACACCCCAAAATCAGTATCGCCCCAAGGCCAAAGGCGGTTTTCTCGTGCGCCGGTGCCATCGCAGGCGCTACCGGTAGATGCCGCCACCAGAGTCCGGCCATAAGCACGCCGCACAACAACGTCATGATTTTGGCGACCGTCACAGGAAGTCCGGCCAAGACAAAAATCTGGCTGCCGGCAAAAATGAACAGCCCGCTGCATTCATCAATCAACGGCACAATCCTGATCAAATCTTTGTAAACACCCAGCCCCACGAGCACCGACAGCAAAGCCATGAAGCCAAGACTGGCCCTGACCTCCGCGGCGGGACGCGGCGCCAGCACCAAGGCCACCCCACCGGCCAAGGGGTAAAATTTAAGTCCACCCAGCAAAGCGACAACAGGCGCGCCCAACAGCCAAAGCGGTCGGTGCCGGCTGGCCAGCGCCCACGCCAAGGCGGCGAGCACTATATAGATCAGGAAATCGGAGTTGGCACGGTTGAAACCCAGCACAACGGCCGGGGAACAGGCCAGCGCCCACGCCAGCAGCATTTCCAGGAAATTCCCCGGCCGCACGACCCAGATGGTGGCTGCCAGGAAACCAGCCCCCAGCACCTTGCCCAACCATGACGTGTCCGCACGGGTCAGGCCGAGATCATGGAGCCAAAACCACCAGTGGGAATACCAGTGGGTCGCGTGCAAGATGTCCAGTGGGTTGGGCCTGTATGGATCCAAGCCCGCGGCCAAGGCATCGCTTGAAGCAAGCACCGAGTGCAAGTCGACGAACCAGTGACCAAACGGCAGCGGCAGTCCGAAAAAGGTCATCACCCCGGGCCAAAACACGATCACGCCGTAGGTAACAATGAGCGCACCTGCGAACCCGGCTTGATACGATTGCTTGAATGACATTGGTGCGATAGGCCGGCTGGCGGCAGACGTTTCAGCTTCCCCCGGGACCGGGCTTGCGTCGGTAAAGATGAAGGCACGCTTTAAATTCAAGCCAAGGCCGATCGGGCAGCAACAGGACGGCATTCACCGTCGGCAGCGCATCCCAGACTTTGATCAAGGTGTAGTCGTCCAGCATCGGCCGGCGGTGGAAATCCTCCCGGGCCGCCTCGACCGGCCACAGGACCAACCGGTCGGGGTGTGGAGTTGCGACCAGCTCGGCGTAGTTTTCTCCACCACGCCGCACCGCCGCCGGCTTGTTGTCGGATTGGGCGCAGCTCATTAAACGCACGGTGGAACCTCCACATTAGGCGGGCTTCCCCCCAAGAGCGAAGCAATAGCCGGACGGTAGAGTGCAAGCAGAAGGCCGCAGGTGCCGCCCACCCAAACCCAGCTGACCGTGTGGGTCAACCACCCGGCGGCCAGTTCGACGGTGTGCATCGGAATGCCCATGAGTTGCGCCCAGCCGAGGTTGATTGTCGCGCAGGCCAAACCGTCAATCCACACCAATGGCAGCGTCAGCCCTAGCACAAGCCGGGCGGGGCCGGCACCAGAATGCACTCCCGCGGCACGGCTCCACGTCCAGAGCAAGGGCAACATGAGCAGCAGAAAGACCAGACGATAGCTGTAACTCACTCCTGCGAAAAAGCATCCAACCACGATTAATGCCCCGAGACCAAAGGCCATTTTTTCGTGTCCCGGCAGTGCCGCGGGTGGCACCGGCGTGCGCCGCAGCCAACCCAAGGCCACCAATGCGCCGGCCATCCATGCGGCCCACTTGGCCGCAGGTGGAGACAAACCCGCCAGCGTGAACAATGCACTGCTCCCGAAACTGAAGAACCCTTCGGGAGACATCAGCAGTGGCAGTGCTCTCACGATGGCGTCACTCACGCTCATCGCCACGGCCAGCACCAGCAAAGTCATCACAGCGAGGCTCGCCCAAACCTCGCGCCGCGGCCGCGCCACGAGCACCAAGATCAACCCGACAACGATCGGATAGAACTTCAAACCCGCCGCCAGCGCCACCAGCCATGGGCCCTGCCACCACACCCAGCGCCGAGGGCTCGCCAGCGCCAATCCGAGCAGCGCCATGATGGAGAAAATCAGGAGATCGGCATTGGCCCGGTTCACCCCGAGAATGACCGGGGGTGAGCAGAGTGCCAGCCAGGCCACCAGTGCCTCGCTGCCGTTGCGCGGGCACAACACCAGGATCGCACTGGCCAGAAACAGTCCGACGACACCGGCTCCCAGCCAATAGACATCGAAACGGGTCAGTCCGAGATGCCCGATTAAAAACCACCAGTCAGAATACCAGTGGGGCACACCCAGCAGGTCGAGCGGGTTGGGCACGTAGGGATCGAGACCCAATACTGCCACGTCGCTGGCCGCGAGCAGCGCGTAAGTGTCCACAAACCACCATCCCGCAGGCGGCTCGACGCCCAGTGCAGTCATGATAACCGGGCGCCAGACCAGCACCGTGTAACCCACCGCTGCCGCGAGGCCAAAGAGCCCAACTTGGAAAATGCGGCGGGGCCGGCTCATGCAATCGGATGATGGACCATGGCCTCAGGTCGTGGGTGACTTGGCGTTTTTGACTGGCAGCGGATCGATCGCCATCACCCGGCTGATGCGCACCAACTTGGTGCCGAAGCGCTTCTCGGCCACTGTCTCGAGGTGAAAGCTCTTGGGCATGATGTCCTCGGGCACGATTTGGTGCTGCCCCTCAGCGCTTGCCGGCCGCAGTTCCTGCGTGAGCAGGATTTCCTTGAAATACCCTTCCTCCAGCTGGAGCCGCAGCCGGTCCTGCAGGATGCGCGCCCGCGGGATCAACACGGACGGCGTTTTTTCCAACAACCAGACAAGACTGGTCTTGTTGGTGATGACGAGGCGCGGAGCATCACCCCGCGCGGCGACGGCGCGCACGGTCCAAGCATGTTCCAAGCTGCCGAGATTCGAATATCCGTGGCGCACCAACCGCGGCAGGGTGACGCCGAGGGTGAAGACCAAGGCTCCCGCCAGCGCCGCCTGCGCCGTCCGGCCGCGGGCATCTATCCGCGCCAGCGCCACCGCCGTCAGCACGGCCAGCAGCACACAGAAAGGCAGCGCAAAGCGCGAGGCCATCGGATCGTTCAAACCCGCCCAGTAGTAGGCCATGACCAGCGCCAGATTGGCCGCGATCACCACGGCAAAGGGAGTGACCGCCAGCGCCGCAGGCGGCCACTCCGCCAGCTGCCAACGGCGGTGGCGCCAGAGTTGCACCACCAGCCACCCGAGTCCGGCCAGCCCTGTCATGGCGAGATACCAGGAATTCGCCAGATCGGGATCCGTGCTCGTGAAAAAGTCCCCGGCCCGCCGCAGATTCTCCGGCACGTAGTCCAGGCTGAAACGCGTGCTTTTCTCCTCGGTGAGTTCCCAGAGCACCGGCGTGTTGGCGAGCACCTTGTGCTGCAGTGCGAAGGGCACCAACAGCAGGGGTGCCAACACCGCCGGCCAGGAGAGCACCAGCCTTTGTTCACGCCACCAACTCAGGCCGATGACCCCGGCACCGGCGGCCACAAAAACGGCCGACTCGTAGCGGGCCTGGCAAAGCAGGACCAAGGCGAGCACGAGTGCAGAAAGCCGCGTCTCGTCCGGCCGCTCGAGGTAAAGAATCGCCAGCGCCGCCGCCGCAAGGATCATGACGATGTTGGTCAACTCCATACCCGCCCCGGTGGCATTCTGCGCCAGCAGTGGCAGGCTGCCCAGCAAGGCAACGGCCAACAATCCCGCCTTCGGCCCGGCAAAGCGTCGCGCGAGCCACCAAGCCAGTCCGAGCAACCCGGGGTGCAACGCCACATTCAGGAGGAACGCGTTGAGAATGCGGTAGCCCGTGAGGTCATGGGTCAAGGCGATGAGAAACGGGTAGAGAATGGGCCGCTTGTCCAAATAATTGTCGAGCGACAGAAACACCCCGTTTATGTCGTAGCCGCGCACCATGGTGCCCGCCTCCCGGAAATAATGCAGGTTGAATGCGGTGGACTGCAGCACGAACTCGTCGTTGAGCACCTTGGCACGCAACGGCTCGGCATTGAAGGCCAGCCAGGAAAACCCGGCGATAAGCAGCACCGCCACCCAGGCCTCGCGCTGCGTTGTCGGCACGGCCGCTGGCAGCCGCGCCCGCCACAGCCGGACCAGCGCGACCATGAACCAAGCCGCCGCCAACAACATCACCGGATAAGCACCTTGGTTGACCAACTGCTCCGCCTGCTTGACCGTGGGGCCGATGAATCCAGCCCATATGGCCAGCGGGGCAGCAGCGGCCAAGGCCAGCAGCCGCAGTTCCGTGCCGGACAGCGGGCGAATCCAGGCAGTCTTGAACGCGGCAAAATCCATGGACAGGCGGCTGGCCGGCTTCAGGGCAGGTTCTTGATGAAGTTGTCGAAGTAAGCGCGGCGGACGTTCTCGCGCTCGGCTTTTGTGAGTTTCTCCAGCGGGGCAGGCTCGGGCAGAGGGGGCGGCACGCTGGCGGGCCGGACCACGGTCACCCGGCTGATGCGCGAGACCTTTAACGGTGCGAAGCGCTTCTCCGCCACGACCTCGAGTGTATAGGCAGGGCCGAGATCGTCGGCTCGCTCGACCACCAGCCGCCCGGTCTCGGGGTCAATGTTGAACCGCTGGAAGACATAGATGGCCGAAAAGCTCCGGTTGCGCAGATTGAACGCAATGACCTCGCTGCGGTTGCGTGCCTGCAGCACGGGTGTCGAGGACACTTGGTGTGTGATCCAGATGACTGAGTCCTGGTCGATGACAAGGTAGTCGCGCTCAGGCCGGGCCGCGATAAATTCCCGCCGCCAAGCCACCTCAAGGCCGGGGTTGTAAGCCATCGTGTAGGCATGGCGCGCCATCGCCGGGATCGACCGCGCGGCCAGCGCCAGCACCAACAGGCCCAACACCCAGCGCCAGGACCTGCCGGCACGGTCGAACTGGCTGATCACCAGCACGACGGCCAGCGCCATCAGGAGATGCAGGGGCAGACTGAGCCGCCGGATCACCGGATCATCGAAACGGCCCCAAAAATAGCACAGCATGATGCCCAGCCAGACGGCGAATCCCACCGCGAAAAACGCCAGCCCCACCGCCGGGGCGGGCTCCGCCGGGGCCCGGCGCAGTATCCTCACCACCCACAAGGCCAGAAATGGCAGGGCCAGCACCCCCAGTGCCGACAGGACCAGCGAATTCGACACGTCGCCCGTGGTGTCGAAAAGGAAATTCAGGGCATGACCGACGTTGGCGCTGATGTAGTCCGGTGAAAAAACCTTCGTGTAACCTGGCTGGCTGGCGAGTTCCCAAGCCGAGTCGCGCACGGTGAAGAGCCGGTGCTGCAAGGGATACAGCATGAGCAGCAGCGGGACCAACACCACGGGCCAGCTGAGTACGACTCGCCTCTCCAGTCGCCAGCCCCACAGGACAAGCAACCCCACGGGCAGCAGGAAGACCACCGATTCGTAGCGCACCTGCGCCAGCAGGACACCGGCGTAGCAGAAGGCTGTAAGTGTGTCTGACTCGCGGCGTTCCAGCCAGCGCATGCCCAACCACAAGGTCGCGGCCAGCATGGTGAGGTTAAGCAGTTCGAAACCGGCCCCAGTCGCGTTCTGGGCGAGCAGCGGCAGGCCGGCGAGCAGCAGCACCGCCGCCAGCCCGCCAGCGGCGCGGCCGGTCAGCCGGCGGCCGAGCAGATGCACCAGTCCCATGAAAACAAAGGTGAGCAGGGTGTTCAGCACCCAAGGATTCTCCGGCCGGTAGCCGGTGGTGTCGTGCAGCAGCGAGACGAGGAACGGGAATAAGAGCGGCCGCTTGTCGAGTTGGCCGTCGAGCAGTTGAAAATGGCCCACGATGTCATGGGCGCGCATCGGCACCAGTGCTTCCCGCCCCAGATGCATGCTCATCGACGTGCCAAGCAGCATGGCCTCGTCCATGAGCACCTTGAACCCGTAAGCCTCGTGCACCAGCAGCAGGAGTGCGCACCCAGCCACTCCCAGCCAGGCCCAGCGCTCACCCGCACTGCCTGGGAATATCATCGGCCATGGCCGGAGGCTCCTGCAAGCCGCCCAGACGAAGATCACCACCGTCATGAGGACCACCCAGTATCCGCCGTAGATGACCAGCCTCAGCCCGAAGTCGTCCGGTATCACCACGAAACCCAGCAGGGCAGCCAGCAGCGCCGACAAACCGGCCGCTGCAAATTTTCGCTCCTTCAGCGCATCAATGGGGAAAGGCATGGGATATTGGGCTGCAGCCAGAGATGACTTTGACGCCCCCGGAAATACAGCGCAAAAAAAGCCGCCCATGCGTGGCATGGACGGCTCGAAGTTTATGCCTGCAACCGGTTAGGGCGCGTAGGTGATGGTGCGCGCCCCGGCGACGGCAAGGATCGTGATGGCCTGGCCTTGGGTGTAGCCGACGGGATAGGTCTCGCCAGCAACCGTGTTGACCGCCTTCACGTATTTGTCGGAACCGACGAGGTCAGACGAAGCGACGGAGGAAACACCGTTCTCAAGGTAATACTGGTCAGCACCAGCGGAGAGCTGACGGGCATTGTTGAGCACGGTCTTGTCCTGTGAAGCCGAGCGGACCTTCTGGAACGCCGGAATCGCCATGGCGGCCAAAAGACCGATGATGACGACGACGATCATGATTTCGACGAGGGTGAAACCCTTGGAACTGGATTGTTTCATGTATGTGTGGATTTTTATTATTAACGAAAGCTCAGGGGTGAGCAGTGGCACTAAACAACCGCATCAGCACGGCAATGCCAAGGTCAAATATCTGTCAAAACCCTCAGGATACCTACCCATATGAGACTGCAACAAACTCCCCAGATGCGGGACATATTCTAACAATCTTTCGGCTCGCGGCCACTTATCTCCGGCGACATATTGTCAGATTTAATGACGGTAAGCCTGCCTGATTTTCGCCAAATCTTACCCAAGTAATGTTTTTTAATAAACTGCCCTTAAGCTACTTGCTGCTATTTTTCAGCATTCCCCGGCTTGCCGTCCTGCAAGCCGCCGAGTTGCAGTTATCCAATGGTGACCGCCTGACCGGCGAGGTAATCCGCCGCGAGGACGGCAAGATTTTTTTCCGCTCCCCCCTCCTCGGCGACCTGACCATTGCGGAAACGGAGGCCCTTGTCATGGCGACTCCGGAAACCCCCGTCGAAAGTTTGGCCGGGCTGCCCCCAGAAATCGAGGTGGTCAATCTGCGTGATGCCGAATCCCTGCGTCCTTTGCCCGCCCGCACCGACCCCAAGCCTTGGAAAGGCAAACTGGAATTCGGTTATCTCAATCAAGCTGGTTGGAATAACGTTCTCAACTACTCCACCCGGGGCGAAGCTGAACGCGCCAGCGCCAAGGACAGTCTGCGGCTGAACGCCCGCTATCTCTATGGGAAAAGCAACGACGTGCTCAGCACCAACCGGAGCGATGCCAGCTTCCGCTGGCGCCATGAGATTTCCGAGCGAATTTTCGGGCAAACACTCACCAGTTACAAACGCGATGATATTGCCGGGATTCAACTGAGCGCCGAGCAAAACGCGGGCTTCGGCTACAATATCCTCAAGGGGGGGCGGCAGACAGCCTCAGCCGGTGCCGGCTTGACTTATCAATACCGAGAAGCCGAAGGCGTGGAGCAGGGTGGCACCTTTCTAGGCGAATTCTTCCAGGATTATGCCTTCAAGTTCAACGGCCGTCTCAGTTTCCTGCAGAGCTTGAACGCCCTCTATTCGCCTGACGGCCGCGCCCACTTGGCTTCCTCCGGGGCGGTGCCCGTTCTGATCGACACTCACGCCGAAGACTACAAAGTGCGCTTCAATAGCACCTTGCAGGGCCGATTCAGTGAACGCATCTCACTCAACCTGCGCTACGAATACGAATACGACAATGCCATTCTCGACAAGAACGGTCGCACCGACCGGCGCGTGACCAGTTCTGTCGGCTATTCCTTCTAACGTGGGCAGCCGACCGGCCCACCAGGGCCGGTCGCGTTATTTCGCCTTTCGCGTCGGTTTCCGTTTCGCGGACCGGCCGGCAACAGTGGCACGCTTGCGTGGTGCCGCTTTCTTGGGCGGCGCGAGCAATCCGGGCACAGCCACCTCAACTGCATCCTTCCAAAGCTGCTCCAGCTGGTATTTCCGGCGGATCTCCGGCATGAAGAGGTGCACCATCACATCAAAGGCATCCACGACCAGCCAGCCGCTCGCCTGCGCCAGCTCCATGCCCACGAGCCGGGTGCCCGAGGCATCAATCACTTTTTCCAGTTCGACGCGCAGGGCCCGCAGATGCGGCTCCGAGGTGCCGGTGGCCAGCACGAGAAAGTCCGTGATCGAAGATTGCGCGCTCACATCGAGCACCCGCAGATCCCCGGCTTTTTTCTCATCGAGTGCGCGGGCGCAGAGTTTGACCAGTTCGAGGGCGGCGGCAGTGTGGGCTTTCATCCGTGGTTTTCCAAATAGAGGTGCTTTTCCTTGATATACACAATCGCCTTGTGCGGGACAAAATAGTCCAGCGAGAGCTGCCGCCGCACCCGGTTGCGCAGCTCGGTGGAGTTGATCGCCAGCAGATGCCCGTCGCAGCGCAGCAACCGCAATCCGGGGATATCAGGGTGCTCGCGCACCGGGTGGCCCGGCCGCTCCAGAAAGATGAACTCGATCAACTGCGCCAGCTCGACGATATCCTGCCACAGGTGCAGCTTCGGCAATTGGTCGCCGCCGATGATCCAGTAGAGATGGTCGTGCGGATAGCAGGCGCGAAAATGGCGCACCGAGTCGATGGTATAGCTGATGCCGCCCTTGCGCAGCTCATAGTCGGAAATCTCGAAACGGTGATCCCACTCCGTGGCCGCCTGTAGCATCGCCAGGCGGTCCGCGAGCGCCGACTGCATGTCATTCGGTTTCAGCGGGGCCTGTGCCGCCGGCACGAGGATGATCCTGTCGAGCCCGTGCTGCTCGTAGGCATCCTGCGCGGCCATGAGGTGGCCAAAGTGGACGGGATCAAAACTCCCGCCGAGAAATCCGATTTTCACAGGGGCGCAACGTGGTCGCGCCGCGCCCGGTGGGCAAGGTCCATTTCACGGTGCCGCTGGCCATGACGCGGGATTGACGCTCTCCACCGGACACTCTGATAGTGACCGCCGCTCGCCCGGGTGGCGGAATGGTATACGCATCGGACTTAAAATCCGTGACCTGTAAGGGTGTGTGGGTTCGAGTCCCACCCCGGGCACCACTTCTGTCAGAGGTAAATGTAAGGACCCCTCCGACTCATGCCAGTTCTTCTGGCATGAGTTGACAACGACCGAATTCGTATGGAGGGCGTCATGAAACAGAACGAATTTTCGCTCCGCCGACTGGTGGTGAAAGAGCACAATTACAGCTATGAGACCTATCAGGTCTGCGGTTACTTGAATGGCCAACGGATCCGCAGGCGCTTCAGGACCCGGGATGAAGCCTTGGGTGAAAAAGACCGATTAGAGATTCAGGCGGCCAATAATGTCGGATTAATCCGCATGGTAGCGACACGCTTGAGCCATAAGGACTTAGCGGAAGCCGAATCCTGCATATTGAGACTCGGGAGCCGATCACTTACTGATGCCGTGGAGTGGTATCTGGGTAACTATCGCCCCCCGGTCACGGACATGTCCTTGGTGGAGGCTGGAGCAGCCTTTATTGCCGACCGAACCCCTCACGTCAGGGCACCCACGCTTGCGGACCATAAGCGAACCCTGCGTGCGCTACAGACGGCCTTCCCAGAGCGAAGTGTTAGTTCCATCACAACCGCGGATATTCAGCAGTTCCTTGCCCTCCGACCCCTGGGAAAAAAGCGATTTAATAACCTCCGCGGCGACCTGCACGCCTTCTTTGCCTTCTGCTTGTCGGTGCCGCGGGAATGGACTCGAGCGAATCCAGTCACCCCAATTCCGGTTTACAAAATCAATCGCGGCCTACCGGAGATTCTTACGGCCAAAAAAGCGCAGGAACTCTTGGCCTTCGTGGAAACCTACGCTGGCGGACCGAAAAATAA
>CAJBES010000216.1 GCA_903952145.1 uncultured Opitutaceae bacterium
ACGCGCCAGTTGAGACCGTCCCGGCTGACGCACGCACGCTGCCCAAACGGGCGCCTGCGGTGGCCGTAGGAGCACAGTAGGCGGCCGTCGGATAGGAGGAGCAGGTGGGGCGGACAGCCCTATCAACGCCCGCGTAGAACTGACCCACTAACGCCCGTTTAAAACTGACCCACCCCCGTTAGGGTAACTGCGGAGGAGGGACGGCGGAGGATCCCCGAGCTGGGCGAAGCGAAGCGCAGCCCGGCTCGGGGATCCTCCGCCGTGAGAGAGTCTTCCGCGCACGTTGGTATCAGTCTGCGAGCATGATAGCCTCCGGTTCCCCACTCAACCGAAGGCCTCCATGCTCAACTTGGATCAGTTTATGAACATCCGTTTTCTCCATCGTCAGGGCCACTCCGTGCGTGAGATCGCTCGGCTGACCGGCCATTCCCGCAACACCGTCCGCAAGCTGCTGCGCGCAACGCAGGCGCCCGTCGCGGCGCCACGGGTGCGTCCCAGCCTGCTCGACCCCTACAAGCCTTACCTCATCGAACGCTGGCAGGCGCACGGCCTGTCGGCCGTGCGACTCCATCCGGAGGTTCAGGCCCAGGGCTTCACCGGCTCACTCAAGATCGTGCGGCGCTTCCTCCAGACGCTGCGCGCCGAGCAGCGCATTGATGCCAAGTTGACCGTGCGGTTCGAAACGCCGCCCGGCGAACAGGCCCAGTGCGACTGGGCTGAGGTCGGCCGCTATCCGCAGCCCGACGGCACCGCGATCAAGGTCTACGCCTTCGTCATGATCCTCTGCTACTCGCGCTATCTCTACCTCGAGTTTACCCGTTCGATGGCGCTCTCGACCTTGATTCGCTGTCATCAAAACGCCTTCGCCTTCTTCGGCGGCTGGACCAAACGCATCCTCTACGACAACATGCGCCAAGTCGTGGTCGGCCCCAACCGGACCAACGCCCGCTTCCTCGACTTTAGCCGCCACTATGGCTTCGAGGCCAAGCGCCACCGACCCTACCGCCCGCGGACCAAGGGCAAGGTGGAGCGCACCGTCGGTTACGTGCGCACGAGCTTTCTCAACGGCCGGACTTTTGCCGGGCTGGACGATCTCAACGGTCAGGGCCGCCATTGGCTCGGCACCGTGGCCAATGTGCGCGTCCATGGCACCACCCAGGCGCGGCCCTGCGACCGGCTGCTCGAGGAAACGCTGATCCCGGTCACCGGACTTAACCTTTACCAGATCTGCCGCACTGGCGACCACGACCGCACGGTCGATGCCGAAGCGCTGGTGCGCTTCGAGAACAGTGCCTATTCCGTGCCCGCCCGTTTCGTCGGCACCCGCGTCAGCATCGATGCCGGCGCCTCGTTCATCATCATTCGCTGCAAGCACCTGATCGTCGCCGAGCATCCCCGCGCCACCGCCGCCGGTCAGCGCGTCGAAGCGCCCGCGCACGTCAAGGAGCGCTGGGAGCGATCCGTGCGCCCGCCGCTGCGCCTGCCGCCGCAGGGTTGTCATGTTTCCTTCACCGAGGCGGTGCAGGTGCGCGCCCTCGAGCTCTACGCGGAGGTCGCACGATGAGCGCCAACTACGAGCAACTCGCCGCCGATGGACTCGAGCAGATCGGCGCCCCCACCGCCCGCGGTCAACTCGATCAGATCGCGCAGCAGGCCGCCGCCGCAGGCTGGTCGTATTCCCACTTCCTCGGCCGCCTGCTGGAGCCAGAGCTGGCTGCTCGACGCCAGCGCGTCATCGATATCTGCCTGAGCTTTTCCGGCCTGCCGTGGAAGAAGCGCCTGAGCGATTTTGACTTCTCCTTCCAGCCCTCCATCGACCGCACCCTGATCGAGGAACTGGCCACCGGTCGCTTCATGACCGAGGGCCGCAACATCATCTTCCAGGGCCCACCTGGCGTCGGCAAAACCCATCTGGCGATCGCCCTGGGGCTGGTCTGCTCCGAGGCGGGCCAGCGCCTGCTGTTCCTCACCGCCCTCGACCTGGTGCGCCGCATGAAACTGGCGTTCGCCCAAAATCGCATGCCGCATTTCCTGAAGATGCTCACCACCCCGAAGCTCTTGATCGTCGATGAAGTCGGCTATCTCGGGCTCGATACGCAGCAGGCCTCCCTGCTTTTCCAAGTCATCTGCGTGCGCTACGAGAAACAGCTCTCCACCATCATCACCTCCAACAAAGCCTTCGCCGACTGGGGCCAGGTCTTCGCCGGCGACCCCATCATGGCCTCCGCCGCCCTCGACCGCCTCCTGCACCGCGCCACCGTCATCAACATCAAGGGCGACTCCTATCGCCTACGCGAAAAACGCCTCGCCGGTCTCTTCCCGGGCGCCATCGCCCTTGATCACACGCAGAAAGGAGTCATTCCCACCACCAAACTCAGATCACCCCGTCGATAATCACCTCGGGGTGGGTCAATTCTGGACGGGCGAAAGTGGGTCAAATCTCGACGGGCGTTGACACGGCGAAGAGCCGGGCCAGACGCTCGCGTTGGGCCGGCTCGAGCCGGTCACCGCGGGTGCGCAGGAGCCCGAGCCAGGCGCGGTTCCAGCCGAGTGGCGGGCAGAGTTGGCGGGCGAGCTTGAGCAGGTGCAGGCCGACCAACCGGATGGCGTGGAAGCGGTCAGCCACGATCTTGGCCCGGGGG
>CAJBES010000217.1 GCA_903952145.1 uncultured Opitutaceae bacterium
CGATCCAGAATACCATTCATGTCGACGGCCACGAGGTCGCCTTCGACGCCGTCGGCGTGGCGGCCGTGCGACTCGACAAAGACGGCAAACTCGAAGCCCTCGCCGCAGGCGGACTGAAGCGGTTCGCGGTCGGAAAAACAACGATCGAACTGCCGCAGCGTATCGATGTAGCCTTATGGAAAGACGAGAAGGGTGTCTGGCAGGGCGTACTGCAGGACTACGCGGGAGACGTGCCGAAGGACCTCGCCGCGCTCTGCAAGCACTGGACCCGATTGCAGGTACCGGAACCCCTGAAGGAGTAAGGTGCCCTATGTCGCAAAACTTTATGAAAGAAGTGAAACAAATGAAACAAACACTGAAACGTGTGAAGAATATGTTATCCGTTATGGCGGTTCTGATGGTCGCATCGCGGGCTTGCGGGGTGGAATTGCCAAAACCGGAAGTCCCGGTGGAACCAGGGCAAATCCCCGCGGACTTTGTGATCCCGGAATACCGGCCGATTCCCGTGGCGGAACAGGGCAATGCGGCGATCACGCTTGACGGCCTGTGGCGGGCCAATCCCAAGAGCCCCGCGGACGTCGCCGCGTCGGCCCTCGACGCGCCGGGTTGGCGCGACTTCCAGGTCCCCGGCCACTGGGAAACCCAGGGCATGCCGCTGGAAGGCGACGGCGTGGCGGCCGTGGGGTGCGACTTCAGCGTGCCCGCGGCAATGGCCGGCAAGCGGCTCTTCCTGCGGTTCGACGCGATGGTCGGCAAGACCGAGTATTGGTTCAATGGCGTTCGATTGGGCGTGTCGGAATACTACTGGTCGCCTGTGGACTTCGAGGTCACCGGCATCGCCAAGCCCGGCCAGATGAACCGGCTGCGCCTGACGCAAACCGTCAATCATTTCGGATTTGCCATTCACTTCACGCACTACGCCGGACTGAGGCCGCACTGGCCGCTGGCGACGGGCATCGTGCGCTCGGTGCGATTGTTCGCCCTGCCCCCGCTGCACGTGAGCAGCTTGCACGTCAACACGGAACTCGACAAGGACTATCGCGACGCCGACCTGATATTGGACCTGAATGTCGACCACCGCGAAGCCGGACCCGTCGAAGGGGCCAGCCTGAAGCTGGCGCTCGTGGACCCGGTCGGGCAAGCGGTGAACCTGCCGAAGAGCGTGTTTCCGTTGGACCCGCTGAAACCGGGCGCAACCAGCGTCCGCTTGGCCAACCGCGTCGTCGCGCCGCAGAAATGGAACGCGGAGAAACCGCGTCTCTACCGCCTGACGATCGAGCTTGTTGCCCGCGGGCAGACGCTGGAGCGGATCGAGCGCAACGTCGGTTTCCGCAAGATTGAAACCCGCGGACAGAAGATTCTCGTCAATGGCGTGCAGGTCAAATTGGCCGGGGCCAACCATCACGAGGTCGATCCCGTCAGCCATCAGGCGGGCACGGGCCGCCGCGGCGAGCAGGACGTGTTGGCGCTCAAGAACATGAATTGCAACTTCGTGCGGACCAGCCATTATCCGCCCACCGCGGAATTGCTCGACGCCGCCGACCGCCACGGATTGTACGTGGAAGTCGAGTGCCCGTTCATGTGGACGCACAACCCGGTGTGTCGAGAGAGCGATCCCGCCCGTGTCCGCGATTACCTGATGCCCACTGCCGCCGCGGTCGAATACCACCGCAACCATCCGTCGGTCGTGATCTGGTCGATAGGCAACGAAAGCGGAAGCAAGCGCCCGGCGGGCCAAGGCCCAAGAGATCCGTTGCCGGCCAATTACCGGGCCACACATACCCTGATCAAGCGCATGGACCCGACGCGGCTGACCATCTTCGAGAACGAAGAGAACAACGACGGCGGCCAACCCGACCTCGGCTGCCGGCATTACCCTCGCCCTGCCATCCGTCAAGACGATGCGCGGCCGGTCCTGTGCGGCGAGATCTTCTACCTCTTGGGCTATGACAACATGGGCTCGGGAGGGCACGTCTACTTCGACCCGGGGATGCGCGAGCTCTGGGGCATGAGGGGCTACGTGGGCTGGGGCCCCCCGGGCGGAAACCGCCCCGACAACGGCTGGAACCAGGTCTATCAGTCCGAGAATCTCGGGGGCATGTGCTTCTGGGAAATGCTCGGCGTCGGCGGGCTGGTCGATATCTGGCGGCGGCCGAAGCCGGAAGGCTGGATCGCCACGCGGATGTATGCGCAACTGCACATCCCCGTGCGGCAAGTGGCCTTCAAGGAAGGACAGAAGTCGGTGCAAATCCCTGTCGAGAACCGCTACTCGTTCACGGACCTCAGTGAGTTGAAGGTCACGTGGGAGTTTGCCGACCGCGGCGGCACGATCGATCCGGCACGGCCCGCCCCCGGCGCCAAGCCCATCGCGCTCGGTCTGCCGCCGCGATCGCAGGGCAACTTCGAGATCTTGTTGCCCGAGGGAACCAAGGAAGGCCAGATGCTGGTGATTCGCGCGGTCGATGGCCGCGGCCGGCTGGTTAACGCACACGGGATCGCGCTGGGGAACCGGCCGGCTTCGCCGCTCCCGGCGCCGGTGGCCGGCTGCCCCGAGTTCAAGGACGACGGCAAGACGCTGGAGATTCACGGCAAGCAGTTCGGCTTCCGCATCGACAAGGCCACGGGCGAGGTCTTCCCGCTCGCCGGTGCAGCACGCCCGGCGCTCAAATCGCTGCCGGCGGTCTACGTCGCCGCCGGCTCGAAGGCGGGCCCGTTGACGGTCCTTCCCAAGCTGGCGGGCCGCAAGGTGGAGTCCGTCACGGCGACCCGCGAAGGGAAGTCGCTGCTGGTCCAAGTCAAGGACCGCTATGCGGACTTTGCCGGCGGCATGGAATTGCGGGTCGACGCCGCCGGAATCGCCGAATGTGCCTACGACTACGTCTGCCAAAACAAGCTGACGGTGGCCGAGGCGGGGCTCCGCTTGCAGTGCGAACCCGCCTGCGAGCAGTTGTCGTGGCGGCGGGCGGCGGAGTGGGACGTGTACCCGGCCGACCAGATCGGCCGGCCCGAGGGAACCGCGTCGGCGCGCCGTGGCGGGGCCTGGGCCGGCAAGGCCGTCTCGACCTGGACCGACGACTGCCACTGGACGATCTTCTCGCAAGGCTGGAAGCCGATCGCCGCCGCCCCGACCTGGCCTTGGGGCCTCGACGAGAGCGAAGCGGGCACCAGCGACTTCCGCTCGACGAAGTACAACATCTACGAGGCGACGCTGGCCGACCCCGCCGGCCGCGGTGTTCGCGTCCGCGCCAACGGCGATGCCAATGTCCGCGCAGCGATGGATTCCAACGGCGCGATCCTGCACCTCTGGCGGCTGCCGGGCCCGCCAAAGGCTCGTCCCACGCAGGTCGAACAGCACTACCCTGCGGGGAGCCGGCTGCAGGGGCGGTTCACCATGGAACTGGCTGCGACTGGAACTGCCGCCTCGGCTCAACGAAAACTAAACACAAAAGAACGCAACGAATGAAACCAATTATCCTGAGAAGTATTTCTCTTGTATCGGTTTTAACGCTGAATACTTCCTCTATATTCGCCGAGGAGCAGACCATTGCCCCCCGTGACTCCATTCAAATTCGACTTCCGGCCCATGTGGCGCCGGTGATCGGGTGCTGGTTCCCAAACGGGGCGGACAGGGAGCCCGAGAACTTCAAACCGTTCCTCGATAAGGTCGCTGAACACACGGCCTACAATCTCCTCACCACCTTCATACGAATCGGCTCCCGCTCTATGGCGGACCAGGATGTTCATGATGGGTTCAAGGCGGCAGCTGCCTATGCCCG
>CAJBES010000218.1 GCA_903952145.1 uncultured Opitutaceae bacterium
ATTGATCGTCGCCAGCACGCTGCGGCGGCCCCGGCTCTGGGGCAAGGCGCGCACCGCCGACGCCGGGCTCGGCATGGAACTCGGCCTCGCCCTCGTGCTCATCCCGCTGCTGATGCTGCTGGCTGGTGGCATCATGCTGGGACCCGTGCTCCCCGCGATCGCGACAACAGGGATCGATCCGCCCAACTGGCTTGGCGATTACGGCTGGGCCAAACCCGCGCTCATGATCATGGCACTGTGGGCGGCTATCGGCTCCAACAACATGATCCTCTATCTCGCCGGGCTGAGCAACATCCCGCCCGAGCTTTATGAAGCGGCCGACATGGACGGAGCCTCTCCTGGCCAACGTTTCTGGCACATCACGTGGCCGCAGCTGGCACCAGTCACATTCTTCATTGCCGTGATGGGCGTGATCAATGGCATGCAGGGCGGCTTCGAGATGGCGCGAACCATGACGGCGGGCGGACCGGCCGGCTCCACTACCACCCTCAGCTATCTCATCTTTATCGAAGGGTTTGAGACGGGCCGGGTCGGCTACGCCTCAGCCGCCGCTTGGGTGCTGTTTCTCCTGGTTTTTGTCTTCTCCCTGCTGAATTTCCGCTTCGGCAACCGCGATGCTAACGACTGAAACACCCTCCCCTCCCGCCGCCACGCGCGGTCTCGGTCTGCACGGCCTCATGACCGTGCTCAGTCTGGCCATGATTGCGCCGTTTGCCTGGATGATGCTCGCGAGCTTGAAAACCCTCGCCGAGGCGGGCGATCCGGCGTGGCTGCCGCGGGCCGCGCAGTGGGACAACTACCGTGAGGTCTTCCGCGTCATCCCGTTCCTCCGCTTCATGGCCAACAGCCTCGTCGTCGCCGGCTGGGTAACACTGCTGCAGGTGTTCACGAGCTCGCTCGCGGCATTCAGCTTTGCGCGACTCGACTGGCCTGGGCGCGACCGCGTATTCTTTCTCTACCTGGGCACGATGATGCTGCCGGGGCTCGTGATGGTGATCCCAAATTACGAAATCATGGTGCGTTTCGGGCTGGTGGATTCGTATCTCGGGCTCGTGCTGCCATCGGCCTTCAGTGCGTTCGGGACGTTCCTGCTGCGGCAGTTCATGCTCGGCATCCCCCGCGCGCTCGATGAGGCCGCGATGATCGATGGTGCGAGCAAGTGGCGGGTTTATTGGGACGTCATTCTGCCGCTCAGCCGCCCGGGGCTCGTGACGCTCGCGATCTTCACCTTCATGGGCAACTACCAGAGCTTTTTCTGGCCGCTGATCATGATGAAAAACGTGGACAAATACACGCTCCCTGTCGGCCTGCTCTTTTTTGACTCCGAACACGGCCAGGCCACGCACCTATTGATGGCGGCGGTAACGATGTCGGTCGTGCCCCTGATCGTGCTCTTCGTGATCATGCAGCGGCAGCTCATCCGCGGCATCCAACTCGGCGCGGTGAAGGGGTGACGCGGTCTATTTCCCCGCGGTGAGTTCGACCGTGCTGACCGTGCGGTCGGCCTGGAGGCGCGTAAACCCTGCGGTGCCGGCGCCGCGGAAGTCCAGGTTCAGGCGGTCTTCACGGTCGCCATGTTTCACGGTCACCTCGAAGCAATCCGGCGCCGTGGCCTGCAGCGTCAGGACATGGTCCGGCCGTTGGTCGCGATAGGGAATGATGAGCATCGCGGTGAACGCCGGGAGGGTGCCGCGCCAGGTGTATTCCAACTGGGGGGCGGGCAGCTTGGTGCCGTTTTCCGGCGAATACCAGCCGCGCCACGGCTCGCTACACCCTTCCCAAATG
>CAJBES010000219.1 GCA_903952145.1 uncultured Opitutaceae bacterium
CAAGGGCATGTCGTTGCCCTTCATCAGCGCCGGAATCTCGAACTTGCTGCTCATGGGGATACTGGTCGGCATTTTCATCAACACCCAGCGCACCTGGGGTCGTGCCGCATTGCCCGGACGGGTGCGGACGATGCGGGAGGTGCTGGCATGACGGTGAAAATCCAGATTGCAGGGGTCCAAAAGGACGGGGCGTTGCGCACGGCGGATGGATGGGCTTTGACGTTTTCCGGTGGGAACCGCGCATGAGCACCTTCCTCATTTCCTGCGGCGGCACGGGCGGTCACCTTTCGCCGGGCATCTCGCTGGCCGAGGGCCTCACTGCGCGCGGGCACAAGGTGACGCTGCTCATCAGTCACAAGCGGGTGGATGCGCGGCTGATCGAGAAATATCCGCATTTTGAGTTCATCCGTGTGCCGGGCACCGGCTTCTCGTGGAGTCCCCTTCAGCTCCTCCGTTGTTTTTGGACGCAGACGCAGGGATTCTTTTTCTGTCTGCGCCTGGCGCGTTCCCGGCGGCCCGACGGTATCGTCGGCTTCGGCGGTTTCATGTCGGCGGGCGTCGCCGTGGCGGGTTGGCTGCTCGGCGTGCCCGTGGCGCTGCACGAGTCCAACCATGTGCCGGGCCGCGCGGTCCGCGTGCTCGGCCGGCTGGCGCAGCGGGTCTATCTGCCGCACGGCGTGGGACTGGCGGGGGTGCGCGCCCGCTGCATTCGCCATATGGGCATGCCGGTGCGCAGCGAGATTCGGCGGCTGCCGGCCACCACGGCGCGCACGGCGCTCGGGCTGGACCCGCTGCAGAAAGTTCTCGTGGTCTTTGGCGGCAGCCAGGGCGCCGGCCCGCTCAATGATTTTGTGGAGGCCAGACTGCCGGTGCTCGCGTCCGAAGGGATCCAGGTTTACTGCGTCACCGGACTGGGCAAGGGCGAGGCGGCCATCCGAGAATTCGTGACGAAAACCGGTGCGCCCGTGCGGGCCGTGTTTGTGCCGTTCTGCGACCGCGTGGCGGAACTGCTCTCGGCCGCCGACCTTGTGCTCGCCCGCGCTGGTGCCGGCACCATTGCCGAGCTCATCCGTTGCGCGACCCCCGCCATCCTGGTGCCGTATCCCCAGGCGGCCGATGATCATCAGCGCGCCAACGCCGCATTTTTTGAGCGCCAGGGCGGCGGCATCGTTGTCGATCAGTCACGGATGGATACTCTCCAACACGAGGTGCTCGACGTGATCTTCAACGACTGGCTGCTCCGCATCTTCCGCGGCAACCTGCAGCGCATGGACCGCGCCAACTCCCTCAACCTGATGCTCGCGGACCTTGAGGAACTGTGCCCACCGCCGCCCGATCGGCCCGCGGGCCAACCCCTGCCGGCATGAACCTCACTCCGCTTCCGCCTCTGTTCGGGCGCGCGGTGCGGCGGATCCACTGCGTGGGGGTCGGCGGCACGGGGGTGGCGCCCCTCGCGATCTATCTTGCCCAAGTCGGCTTTGCGGTCACGGGCGAGGACCGGGATCTGTCCCCCGGGGTGCGCCTGCAGCTCGAGCACGCAGGGGTTGTGCCCGGCCCGCTGCCCGCGGCCTGCGATTTGCTGGTGCATTCTTCCGCTGTTCCCGTGGATCACCCCGCTTGCATCGCGGCGCGGGCCCGCGGCCTGCCATTGGTGCGGCGCGGCGAGCTGCTCGCCGCGGTGCTGCACGGCAAGAAGCTTGTCGCCGTCTGCGGTTCGCACGGCAAGACGACCACGACCGCCATGCTCATCACCGCCCTGCGCGCGGCCGGTTTTCCCGCCGGCCATGTGCTGGGCGGATTTTTTGCCGATGAGGCCCTCGCGCCCGCCGCCCCGGGGGCGAACGATTGGGTCGTGGCCGAGGTGGACGAAAGCGACGGCACCATCGCGTGCTTCGCTCCCGAGATCACCGTGGTGGTGAACCTCGACTGGGATCATCCCGACCACTACCATCAGCCGGCGGAATTCGAACAGGCGTTTGTGGCGCTGGCGGCCCGCACGCGCGGTCCGATGTTGGTCAACGCCGCTTGTGCCAGTTCGCGCCGGCTGCTGCCGGCAGCGCTCAGCTTTGGCGGCGCGGGAAATTTCACTGCCACCATTGTGGAGGAAGGGGGCGGCCTCATGCGGCTGCGGCTCGGCGGCACCTTTGCCGCCACCACCGTGAACGTCCGGGCGCACGGCGATTACAATGCCGCCAACGCCACCGCCGCGCTGGCCGCGGTGCAGCTGATGGGCGCGGCGCTCGCGCCGGACCTGCTGGCCGGCTTCTCCGGTGTGCGACGACGGCAGGCCGTGCTGCACGACGGCAACGGTCTGACCGTGATCGAGGATTATGCCCACCATCCGGCGGAGATCCGCGCCTTGCTGGCGGGCCTGCGCCCGCAGGTAGGCGCGGGCGGCCGGCTCGTGGCCGTATTCCAGCCGCATCGGTTCAGCCGCACGGCGCAGTTCAAGGGTGCGTTTGCGGAGGCGCTGGCACTCGCCGACCGCATTCACCTGCTCGATGTCTATCCCGCGGGCGAAGCACCGGTGCCCGGGGGC